>MFGW01000184.1:0-5366 GCA_001780385.1 Candidatus Fischerbacteria bacterium RBG_13_37_8
CAATTAAGGTAAGCCAAAAAATTCGCCAGGCGACAATACTCATCACCGCAAGATAGCGAATTAATCGTTCAGAAGTTGATAGACGACATTCTTCCACTTGTAATCCTGATTTTAGGATTTTGTGAAGTATTTCTATTCTCCATCTAAGGCAATACCATGTTATTTTTTCCACAGCATCTTCAGCAATTAGAATAGGAATATTAGTCAAAAGCATCCAGTCGATAGGTTCTATATTTTTAGGAGGATTTTTCTCGGTAACATAAATTGCGTAGAGGGATAAAGCCTGCTTTCCATTTGTATGCATAGTTACATGATTATGGCAAGGATGCATGGTAAATGCAGAAAAAGTAACTACGCATTTTGCTATTCTACTCGGATAATTTTCATGCTCTGGAATAGCAACGATAATCTGAGCTTGAATGGGCTTCTTTATCAATAGTCTCCATAATGCTTCTCCTGACTTTTCTGAGTAGCGCGATTTTTTATTAATCGTTCGATCGTGATTAGCACGAATTAATAGCAAAGCTTCAAATTCCTGTGCCCGTTGAAATAGATCATACATATCAGCTTCTCGATCGGCAATGGTAACTATTATTGCTGAGTGATCCTTAAAATGCTTATGCGTATTTTGCAGAGATTCTATCCAACGATAACTATCTTTTTTTTCAACAGGCAAAGAGTTATTATGTAATCTTCGTTTTATTTCCTTCTCTTTATCTGAAAGCGGTGGTCGCGAATAAATCTTTTGATCAATAATACCCAGAGGGAGTCCATCGGTACTTACTGCAAGTGTTGTATGCATAACGAGTCCTAATGTGACCAAATCCTTGTGCTTGCCTTTTTTTCTGTGAAGAGGACATAATCCTTTAGTACCAGGATGTGAAGAATAACTGAAATAGGTTGTGTCTTGAATTGCAAGAATTGTTGGAAACTCTGTACAACGCATCTTAGTCGCATTACTATGGCTCTTTATAATTTCTTGATAGGCAATATTTTCATTTTTAAAGAAACGATAGGCAGCTTTTGTCTCAGCCCAATCTTCGCAAGCGTGATTAATAGGACTTTCGGGTGAATCAGAAAATCGAGTCGCCAGCATAATCAATCGTTCTTTGAGTCTTTGATCACCAAGCGCGACAGTATTAAATTCATTTTCGGCCCAGGTTAAATCCATGTTGCATCCTCCTTTGATTTATAGTATCTATAAGTATATTATACTTAAAGAAGCAAAAAGTCAAAGGAGCAAAAAATGATTAATGAAATAAAAAAGAAAATTGCTAAAATAGATTATATTGCTATTGGCACGCTTTTAGAAAGTTATAGGCTCTGTGGAAAAGCTAATTGCTTATGCAAAACAAGCATTAAAAATCATGCACATGGACCTTATTATATTCTAACTCGTAAATATAAAGGCAAAACAATCACCAAAAGCTTGAATCCGCAACAAGCTAAATTGTTTAAAAAAGCTTTGAAAAATATGAAAATACTTAATCAACTTCTTGAAGAATGGAAGCTCGCCTCTTTTACTTATATCTATCAGATTGAATAGAAATAATATAAAGTAGCTTCAGATATCTACATTTGTGGGTAATAGATAGGTTTTAAGAGGGGCTGAGGTGAAATTCCTTGGTCTACTCACCTTTGTGCATAGAGGAAGTATAGATGATGGAATTAGTTTTTTCTATGTAATTGATTTTATTAGGGGAAAAGGAGGGATGAATAATATATTGAGCGAGGTTTGAGAGTGCTTGGTCATTGTCATGAGGGATGGAGACGTCGGTATGAACAGAGAATCCGCTGTGGCGCCATGAGCGCATTTTATCAATGAGAGCCTCAGAGATACGCTGATTATATTTGAGGATAGCGAATACTTTTTCGCGGAAGATAAAGGTAGCTTTAGCTGAATCGATATGAGAGAGAGGATGGAAGTTGCTATCAGAGTCAAAGACGCCATCGGAGACGAGGCAATGAATGTGAGGATGCCAGGTGAGGAGATCACCGAAAGTTTGAATAGAGAGGATGAAGCCTGGGATAAAGGATTTATGAGGGAAGATGGCGCGAAATAGTTCATAGATAGTTTCAGCGGCACATTGAGCGAGAAGAGCGAGCAGTGTTCTATCACGATAGAAGAGTCTGCGCAAAACCTTAGGGATAGTAAAAACCCATTGTCTGTGAGGGACATTATGCAAGACATTGTCTTTAATCCAGTTAAGCCAGATGAGAGATCTTTTTTGAGCACAGGAAGGGCAGAAGCATCTTGTTTTACAAGAGAAGGCGACGAAGAAATCATTACCGCATTGAGGACATCTTACCCGCGCAAACCCGTGTTCGAGAATTCCACAATCAAGATACTTATAAATAGTTTTAGTGATGATCTTTCGCAAGAAGCCGAAATCTTGTTCATATTTTTCGGGATAGATAGTTTAAGAGGCCCTCTATAGACGCCTTAATCAGTTGCGTTGCAACCGCTGGCAGGAGCACCCCAAGCAAGGAGAATATAAGCGCCTGTTTTGCTGACGGTAAGCGAAGTGCCCGGGTAATTATCATTATCCGGTACGACACCTGGTGAAAGAAGTGCAATTATGGTAGCAGAAAGAAAAAAAATGCTTTTTCTCCTTCTGCTACCATGATTACTCTATTTCCCCATTATTTTTCCCCTTAATTCCAGTTGAATTTGATATATTTCTCCTCTATAATCCTATATGAATAAAATTGTTTTTCCTGTGGTGCATTTTTTGAGAGCGGGGGAATATCATTCACTTGACTTTTATTTGGATTGCATAAAGATTAATAGCTATTCAACTAATGACTTGCTATTAATAACAAATTTTAATTAAGGAGGACCAATTAAAATGAAGGTAAAAGTTAACATTTTTGGATTTCTGCTAATAGCGCTACTCATGATATTTGAAGCGATTCCAATTGCAGCTCAGGATGCAGATATCATTGCACCATCATCTCCGCAGCAAAATCTATTGCCTGAAAATAATTTGCCGGAAGTTAATCCGCAGTGGGGAACAACATATAACAAGATCTCAATTAATGGTTTAACATGTACACCGCTAACCTCTACAGTGACTACTTCTTGGTCGACTATTGGAGGTTTCACTCGCTATTGTACTGCTGGAACACCATGCGCCTTTATTTGTCCTGTGAACTTTCCTACGGGCGTATTAGTCTCACTGTTAGAACTTAACGGTTGCGATACCAGTGCCGCAGGGCAGATTACCGCGACTTTTTATTCAAACTATGTTTCCGGTGGTCTAACCAATCTAGGAAGTACAGCAAGCGGCATTAGCAATACAGATGGGTGCTCTGCATGGTCTTCAAGCTTGACTCCTGTCACTATAGATAATGATTCTTTCAGTTACTTCGTTGAAGTTGTCCTTGATAACGATGACACTACTACAACGTTCGGAGCAATCCGTTTCATTTATCAACTGCAAGTAAGCCCAGTGCCTTATATTGCTCATTTTGATGATGTACCTTTTTCGCACATTTTCTGGCAGTATGTTGAAGCACTGACTTATGCGGGAATTACTAGTGGCTGCCAAGCAAATCCGCCGCTTTATTGCCCCGATGCTCCTGTGACACGAGGTCAGATGGCAAAGTTTCTTGCTGTTGCTTTAGGATTGAACTGGCAATTTTAGCGTAGTACCACTAACAGCAGTCCTTTACATTTGAAATTTTTGTTGCACTATTTTCAACAGCAGCTGTCCAGGTAATTATTGTTAGATCTTGATTGTGCAATTTAAAGCCCAAGAGCTAAATCTTGGACTTTTTCATCTACGCATTGTGGAACTCAATTGACTTTCAGATCCAAATTTTGCATCTTGCTATTATCGCCAAGAAGTTTGTTCAATATATGACTCGTTCCGGATTGGAGAATTATCATTCGGCATTTTTTTCAAGAATAGACTGTATGCATACAATATTGGTACAGTATCTGGCAGGGCTTCCGGGCTTCACTTTGCCTGTTTCAAGATACGGTAAATTTTTCTATCAAGTTTTCTTTGCCATAGTGGCTCCTATTCTGGCTTAATTAAAATATTCTATATGACGAAAATTGATTTTCCTGTCAAGTAGATGGGATATAATTTAAAGAAAAAGAATCCTGGAGTGAAGGATTTATGAGGGAAGACGGCACGAAAGAGTTCATAGATAGTGTTGGCAGCACTATGAGCCAGGAGATCGAGCAGAGATCTATCGCGATAGAAGAGTCTGCGGAGAACTTTAGGGATAGTAAAAATCCAATGTCTGTGAGGGACATGATGCAAGACATTGTCTTTAATCCTGCTTAGCCAGATGATTGTTCTTTTTTGAGCACAGGAAGGGCAGAAGAAATGAATAGTGGCTCCCCGGGCAGGACTCGAAATAGCTTGTTGCGGTAATCAGGTGCCGGTGCTGGTTTGACTGCATAATTATTAGAGAAAGTGTTGCTTGAGGCTTTGCAGAACTGACAATGAAAATAGGAAATGTTTGTTATTTTACGATTTTTGAGGGTGTTGAAGATATCGTCGGGAATGATGCCTGATTTACTGGGACGAAACCGATTTTGTCTATAATTTGCAATTGCACTTGTATTCATCTGGAATGCATTTTTGTCCCTTCTGGAGTGCTTGATCAAAAAATGCTTTGGCACGAGCGCAATCATTTTTAGCAGCATAAAGATATCCTGTGAGAAGGTCCTTTTTCCCTTTATATGGTATAGAAATATCGATTTTCTTATTAAGCAAGCAGGCCAACCTCAACTGAAACAATATTCATTACTTTTAATTTGCCTTCTGAATCCGATTTTAAACAAGGCGATTTTCAGGTGCAGGCTCTTGTTAGAACGCGTTCTGGTCTTATATTATAGCTTGCTAATGCTGTCCAAGTCAACATGCATAATAAGTCATTGTGACATCGTATCGAGATAACCTGGCACGAACTCAGTAGCAAAACCCGTTTGCTTCTGTCACTAACAGCAAGAATTACCACAGAGTAAAAACAGATATCTCTTTTCCAAACTGTCCACAAGTTAACCATAAAGGGCCGCTTAACTTAATGGAAAATAGACTCTTATGCGCTGTAATGCTGCTTACCGGTGTGCCCAAAACAGCAATGATTATGAAGTTGCACCCTGCATGGAAACTGATAGACATCCAAAGTGAATTGAACTGGACATATCCCATTAACCGTCCCATGTTCTGGATTCATGAGAAAAGCTTTAAATCCGTCCTGTCAGAAATGAGAGCAAAATGCTGATCAAGCGAGAAAATAGCTATATTATTCTTTATTGCTATAAAGGATATTAATAAATCCATCGAACTTACTATCAATCCTTTCTTCCTTAATGCCAATCCTAATTCTCCTGCTTCTTTAAAATA
>MFGW01000184.1:5395-8023 GCA_001780385.1 Candidatus Fischerbacteria bacterium RBG_13_37_8
CAGGAAGAAAATTGTCGAGAAATTCTTTGCTTTGCTTTTCTATTGCACCATGATAAAGCTCAAGGGCTATAATTCCTGTATATGCTGCCTGGTTATTTCTTAAAAGTTCCTTTAGCCGTTCAGAAATTTTAGAATCTTTTTTCTGGAAAAATTCAATCCATACCGATGTGTCAACAAGAACTTTATCTTTCATGTCTTACTTTCTCCATGTCTTTTTCAAATTTTAGTTTTCCTTCCATTTGTATAGCTTCTTCAATTCTCATTTTTTTGATAAAATCAGAAAGTGCAATAATGATAGTATCTTTTTTTGTTTTACATTTCGCTACTTGCATAGCTTCTTTTATTAATTCCTCTGGTATATCAAAAGTTGTTTTCATTGTATCTCCATATTTGTATTAATCATATATATATAATAACATAATTCATCCATATAGTCAATTGTTATTCATGCGTATATTTAATATTCTCAGCCAGGGATCAACCTGTTCTTTTTCGCAGAAATCAAACAGCATTAAGCGTCTTGCGCCTTCTCTTGGAATGCTTGCGCAGAGAATGCATTTTATATTCCGTTCGGGATTGCCACGCATGCCTTCGGCGTGCTCGCAAAGAATACATAAGCCCAGGGCTTTAGCTCTGGGAAAAGGGAATGGTGAATGAATTTATTGACAGGGAAGCTCTGGAACAGTATTCAGAGGAAAAGATTCTTCCAGGGGCTTTGCCATAATAAAAAAAGATTCCCATTTTTCTTCAAATTCGCCGAGGAGCGATTTTATGTCTCCTTCTATCGCAATATAGTATTCTATGTAGGAATTCTTATTATTAAAAGAATAGCCGGAATGTTGTTCCATGAAAATTTGAAAAAATTCCATAGCTATTACGTCATCATGCCATTTACCGAGAACCTGGTGAAGGGCTTTGAGCGCTTTTCTTATTTCTTCAAACAGGGATTGTGTTGTTATGCATTTCTGGATTAATTCAATGATATACATTGATTCCTTGGACATGATCCGCAGTTCATGAAAATCATTTTCAACCATTTCTGCTCTGCTCTTCACCTGAATCATATTTTGAGCAAGGCTAACAAGATAATGATAGGTCTTATGTTTCAGCATATCCTCATTGATGTGTTTCATCGGTTTGAATATGCTGTTTCGGAGCTTATCAAAGTGGCGGAAATCAAAATTTTTTGCACTCTTAAGGAATTCCTTACGTGCTCTCATTTCATGTTCTTTGAGAAAATTATGGTACTCATTTACATTTAAATGCAATTCATGAGTCCAGTACCGGGCAATTTCCTGGTATATATGAATATTGCGAAGAATGCCTGCTTTTTTGAATAGGCTTTTTATTTGTTTGAAGTCGCTTTTCACTTTGAATTCTGAAATAAATAATGCGATAAGATTAACAAGAGCCAGAAGCCTTTTAATTTCGACCCGTAATTCATGGACAGCTTCCACATCATTAAAATGAGTAGCAGAAGAAAAATACTTGTGTATTTTCCGGACCTGCGAATTATAATGCGTTTTATAACATTTGTGGATCATAATCTTACTGAATTTAAACCAATATCTATGGAAACAAATTTCATGACACTATTCTCATGATTAACAGGAAGTTAATTTCTTTATGAGTTTTTTTCCTTGAGGTATTCATAAATCTTTTCCTGTGCTCTTATTGTTTCTTCGGTATCGGATGTTTTATATTTGTTCTGCAACTGTTTGTTATGAATTCGCGCTTTAACAGTATCACTCCATTGTATATCAAGAAACGTCCGCAATTCCTCCTGGATGTCTTTATCATAAATTGGACAGGTTACCTCGACACGACGGTCAAGATTACGCGGCATCAAATCTGCCGAGGAAATATAATATCTTGGCTGTCCGGCATTGCAGAAAACAAAAATCCTGGTATGTTCAAGAAATTTATCAACAATTCCAATTCCCTGTATGCGATCACTCATGCCAGGAATGCCTGGAATAAGAGAAAGCATGCTCCGGACATGCAATTTGATCTGCACTCCAGCATTATTGGCCTCATAGAGTGCTCTGATGATACCCGGATCAACAAGATTATTTGCTTTGATAATGATAAAAGAATCTTTGCCGGAGCGAGCATTTTCTGCTTCTCGCTCGATGTATTTTAGTATGCGCTTCCTTGTTTTGAATGGCGAAACAATAAGGTGCTTAAAAGTACTGATTTTATACTGTTGTTCAAAGAAAGCAAAAACTTTTTCCATCTCACCTGTTATTCGCCTATTACAGGTAAAAAGGCAATGATCACTATAAATTCGAGCTGTTTCCTCATTGAAATTTCCAGTGCCGACCAGACCATATTGAACATTCCTCTTTTTTTCTTTCCTGGTAATAAGACATAATTTTGCATGTACTTTCAAATTCGGCACTCCGTAAATAACTCGTGCGCCTTCCTCCTGAAGCTTATTTGCCCAATAAATATTTGCCTCCTCGTCAAATCGGGCTTGCAATTCCATTATTACGTTCACTGTTTTGCCGTTTCTGACAGCATTGATGAGGGCATGCACGATACTGGAATGCTTCGCTACGCGGTACAAACTTATCTTAATTGAGGTTACTTTTGGATCAATGGATGCTTCTCTCAGCAAGTCAATAA
>MFGW01000184.1:8080-10197 GCA_001780385.1 Candidatus Fischerbacteria bacterium RBG_13_37_8
TGAGAATGCTTTCCGAGAATCCAATATCCTTGTGTTGAAGATGAACTATTGGAGAGTACTTGAGTTTATCAAGTCCAAAAGCGGGAAAATTCATGAAATCTTTGAAGTTATGATAGCGCGAGCCGGGAATTATTGAATCCTTGCTGGTTAATGCCAGTTCCCGGACCAGCAGATTAAGAAGCTTCTTCGGCATCTCCGCATCATAAATAAACCTTACGGGATTGGCTCCTTTGCGCAGTCGTAAACTCCGCGAGATTTTTTTTATATAGCTTTGAGAAAGATCATCATCAATATCTAATTCAGCATCACGTGTCAGCTTTATCGTATAAGCTTCAAAATTTTCATAATGAAAAATAGAAAAAATATCTGCCAGGCCATATCGAATAACATCATCCAGCAATATAATATACCGCTTTTCATCTATGCATGGCAGAATGACAAATCGTGGTAATTCATCTGTTGGTACCTCTATTAAGGCATAGCGAGCTTTTCCTTTCTTGCCGCTTTTCGATAAGCAAACTGCCAGGTAGATGAAATTTTCTCTCAGTTCCGGAAATTTCTCTACCTGGTCAATCATGATAGGCATAAGCCTGGGACGAACTTCCTGCTGAAAATACCTGTTTACATACTCTCGCTGTTCCTCTTTGAGTTGATTCTCGTTTATAATGAATATGTTTTCCTCAGCTAAATCCCTAAGCAGTTTATTATAGGTTCTATCAAATTTCATGCTGAGATGGAGCACCATCTGATGTATCTGCTTCAACACTATTTTCGGATCATGACCAATTAGTTTCTTTGCTTTTTTCCTGAAACGGGCAAGCCGATTGAGTGTGGCAACTCTTACACGAAAAAATTCATCCATGTTTGAGGAATAAATACCGAGAAATCTCAGCCTTTCTATCAGAGGGACAGTTCGATCCTGTGCTTCTTGAAGCACCCGTGCATTGAATGCCAACCAACTGATTTCTTTATTGATAATAGGTGGTGTTGATTCTTTCTTGTTTAGCATGTTATCTGACTATTCTTCGCTTTTTGCCTTCTTCTGTTTAGCTTTCGTTACCCTTATAAATCTTTTTACAATGTCCTGCACTGCTTTTGTTATTGTCTTTTCCATGGCGGCAACAGAAGATTCGTCAGTCTTTGATAATTCATTCTCAATGCAATTATGAAGATTACTTACGAGTGTTTCCTTCTTTTTCTTTCGAAGATATGCTCTGTAACCGGGATAATCATATAGTACAAGGGTGCCTTCCCCTGCTGTGATCATAGCCCAGCTACTCTTGTCAAACATAATGCCAACTATTCCCGATTTAGGAATATCATCCTGAAAATCTTTCACGAGATATGAGGCAAGATCAAGAAAAAATGGATTATGTCCAAAAAGCATAACAGTAGAGCAAGCATCATCTAATTCTTTGATGATTTTCAGCATATCTTCCTGGCTTGGATCCTGGGATAAAACTTCCTCTATCACTATTTTTTCAACAGGATATTCAAACTCTTTTGCAAATATGTGGGCAGTTTCCAAAGCCCTGTTGGCGGGACTGGATATTAGTATATCCAATGCGATACTCTGTTCCTTGAACCTTTTAGCTGCCTTCTTTGATTCCTTTTTTCCTTTCTTAATGAGCGAACGCTGAAGATCAGGTACTGTCAGCACTTTTCTTTCAGCTCTGCCATGCCTGACAAGGTAAATGGTTTTTGTTTCCATATACGCTTTTCTCCTTTTTATTATTTAGATATTGACGCATTATCTTTTAACTATAAAGGGGGTTATATCTTTTGTCAATGATGTTAGCCTTAATTATCCAGTTGTCTCCAAAATATTAAACCACTAATTTATTCTTGACGTGTGCTCTTTTTAATAATAAACTAATGTGGTCTTAATAAACAATTAACAGCAAGGAGGTCAAATGTTCGATAAAGATATTTCCCGTTTTTTTTGCGTAAAACCCGGGACAAAGATCAATATAGAGGATTACGACACCTCAGAAATCGATCCAGTGATATTTGGGAATATAAATAAAAAGGAACTAAAGCGTGAAGTAAAAGATATGCTTGAAAAAAACATATCGGAACTGTCAAATGCGCAGGAGCTTCTCTTTGCGAGTGATATA
>MFGW01000184.1:10286-14438 GCA_001780385.1 Candidatus Fischerbacteria bacterium RBG_13_37_8
CTGCCAGGTTTTCAGCTTTAAACAACCTTCGATCGAGGAATTGGATCATAATTTTTTATGGCGTTGTTCCAAGAATCTTCCAGAAAGAGGCAGGATTGGCATCTTTAACCGTTCTCATTATGAAGAAGTGCTTATTGTTAAAGTCCATCAAGACCTTCTAAAAAAACAAAAACTTCCTGCAAACAAATTCGATAGTCTTTTCTGGAAGGAACGGTATGAAGATATCAATAATTTTGAATTGCATCTTGCGAGGAACGGCACGATCATCCTGAAGTTCTTTCTGAATATATCAAGAGAAGAACAAAAAAAAAGATTCTTAAAACGTATTGAAGATCCTGCAAAAAATTGGAAATTTTCGTCTGCTGATCTGACGGAAAGAACCTATTGGAAGGATTATAGAAAAGCATTTGAAGAAGCTTTTACGGAAACTAGCACAAAATGGGCGCCCTGGTACATTATCCCTGCCGATCACAAATGGCTGGCACACGCTATCGTGGCTTCAATAATCACGGAAAGAATAAAAGCGCTTAACCTTAAGAACCCCGAACTCACCGATGAACAAATAAAACAACTGCAAGAAGCCCGCAAGATCCTGGAAGAAGAATAATTCTGAGGGGGGGGTCGTACCATAACATTAGCCCATCTTCAAACGTAGTGCTGGACAGCGCTACGCAGGTGTCTGTCAAAAATTCAGCAAAAAACGCTGACGACCTTCCAATCGTTGAATTTATAGGTAGCTCCAACAGATAAGAATCTGGAGAAGTAGGTTACTTTTCCACTATTCAATCCAAAAATGCCTAAAAGCTGTGCGGAATTTTTTGAAATGATGATTAAGATGCAGCTACAGCAATGTATGATGCTGGGTGTTAACTCAGCCGTTACATCATTCAGGCAAAATTTGATGAAAATTGCGAAGAGGCTTTTGAAACGATGTTGGGGACTATGTTACAACAGTGGTAAATGTTATGGTACGACCCCCCCCATTAGAAGCGGTAGATGAAGGAAGCGACGGTTTCCTTGCGATAGCGGTTATAATCATAGGCGATGTCGATCTGCATGTTGTCGCGCATGGCAATGCCGAGTCCGCCGGTGATGTGGTGTTCGAGTTCGCCTGCGGGAAATACTTCGGCAACGGGGTCTGTTTCTTCTTCATTCAATTCCCAGAAGAGGTCTTCATCAAGGCCTATTTGATGAGGCGGGTCTGAATAATAACCGGCACGCAGTGCTACCGGTATTTTTTTTATAAAAAATACATATTCGCCGCCCACATGATACTCGTTGCCATCTTGTACCGTGAATGGTACCTCAATTTCACCTTCTGTCAAGCCAATGGTGATGGGATTGTAATTGATTTTGAAATCTTCGAGCAGGTCAGTGTACATCATGCGTACCAAGTCGAACGAGAAGGTAAGATTTGGTGTGGGACGAAGGCTTATTCCCAGGCCGTATGAATCTGGCAGGTTGAAGGTATTTTTGAAGATGGTATGTTCCGGTTCACGTCCCCAAATATTAATAGCAGGAACAATGAAATCTTCTTCGAGTTGTAATTTTGGTTGATTCCGGTAGACAAATCCCATTGAAAAATATTCCTTAGGGCGCCAGAGAATGCCAAAATTTGCACCGATGCCGACATCGGTTTGATGCCTGATAAGTGTGGTGAAATCAGGTCCTTCACTATCAGTTAAATAGACATAATTATTGACACGTGAATTTGCTTTGATGGTGCATATACGCACAGAAAATCCAGCGGATATGGTTTCAGTAATTTTTTTAGCAACGCTTATATTCCAGTTTACCAGTTTCAGGTCAAGAGTTCCCCATGTTTCTTCCAGAAAGTACTCAGAAGGCATATCCCAGAATACGCTCAGGTCAAAGGTAGAATATACTTCGCTTTTAATATTCATTACTTCCTGGCGTGAGAACGCAAGGGTGAAGTAAGGAGTTGGGTAGGTGAAACTGAAAAAGGTAGGGCTGTAGTAGTCAAAGAATTGCAGGTAAGTATCAGAGCTTCCGAACAAACCTGCTTCTGTCCCGTAGGCATCTTCATTGAAACGAGCTCTTCGAAATTCACCGAACAGTTCCGGTTTAACGAGGATGGTTAGTCCTGCCGGGTTAGCTTCAGCAGCAGTTGCATCATCTGCCAGTGCAATAAAAGCGCCGCCGAATGCCAGGGCGCGTGCACCAGGTGTAATAAAATTAAAGATCAGTGTGCGGTATACTTCTTCATCAGTAAGTGCAGGAGCATCTGTAACAAGTACACTGAGCAATACCACCAAACCAACTATAAAAGTGACTATCTTATTCATATAGTTACCCCCAGAATATCCATCAATAGACTATCATAAACGCAGTTCAGGAAAAAGTAAATAGCTCTCTCTCCCTGTCCCCTTCCCTCTGTTTACTGATCACTGTTCTTCTGTTGCATTATAATGCAATAAAGATTATAATTCACTCTATTGAGTGCTGTAACTTACCTTTAAGGAAATAAATTAATGTGGTCTTTCAGGTCATCATTGCGAACGAAACTAATCATAAGTTTTCTTGTTGTTATTATTTTCGGTGGAATACTTACGCTTATTCTTGGCGAAAGAATTTTGCGCGACACGGTCATAGATCAGGCGCAAGCTAAAGTTAAGCATGACCTTTCATCTGCACGTTCTGTTTACCGGGGAAAACTTGCTGATATAGCACTTATTGTTGACCTCACTGCGGCTCGTGAAAGCATGCATCAGTCGATTGAGAATAGCCAGCTTGATATACTCCAGCTTTACCTGTCAAGAGTAAGAAAAAAATTTGATTTAGATATATTAACCCTTACTGACAGTACTGGCAAAGTTATTGTGCGGACACGCAATCCGAACATGCTAGGTGATGACCAATCACATGATGAAATAATAGGTATTGCTCTTAATGATGGCACAGTTTCGGGCACACAAATTATCTCACGCGAGGAACTGTTGAAAGAAGGTGAAGATTTAGCCAACCGTGCTCTGATGGAATTTATTCCTACACCGAAGGCTGCTGCGCGTCCGGAAACAAAAGAAACGAATGGAATGATGCTGAAAGCTGCTGCTTCTGTGAAGAGTGGCGATAAAATGATAGGGATACTTTACGGCGGCGTTTTGTTAAACCGGAATTATGAAATCGTGGACAAAGTGAAAGAAATAGTATTTAAAGAAGAAAAGTATAAGGGACGCGAAATAGGTACTGCCACGATTTTTCAGCAGGACCTCCGCATTTCCACTAATGTTAAAAATACTGAAGGTAACAGGGCGATTGGAACTCGTATTTCTGCCGAGGTCAATGATGCGGTTCTAAAAAATGGAGAGCAATGGATCGATCGTGCTTTTGTCGTTAATGACTGGTACATTACTTCCTATGAACCTATAATAAATATTAAAGGTGAAATAATCGGCATTCTCTATGTAGGAATGCTTGAGCAACCTTATATTGATGTTATTCATAAAGTATTTCTAACATTTGTAGGGATTGCAATATTATGTGTAATTTTATTATTAATCATACTGCATTTTTCTACTTCAAGGATCATCATGCCGCTCCAGGAAATGGTTACTGCTACGAAGCGGATAGCAAGGGGTGATTTATCGGCGCGCGTTATTACGAAATCGAAAGATGAAGTAGGAACGCTTGCGGAATCATTCAACCACATGGTGGATGATCTGGAAAAAGCAAATGATGAATTAACGGAATGGGGAAAGACACTGGAAAAGAAAGTGGAAGAGCGAGCAACAGAACTTCGCGAAATGCAGGATCATCTCATTCAATCAGAAAAACTTGCTTCACTTGGCAAACTGGCGGCTGGCATTGCACATGAAATCAATAATCCGCTCGGCGGCATACTTATGTATAGTCATCTGATCCTTGAAGACCTTGGCCAGGAATCACCTTGCTCCGATAATTTACGAAAAATCATCAAGGAAACTACGCGTTGCAAGGATATAGTAAAAGGTTTGCTGGAATTTGCGCGCCCTAAGGAAGCTGACATGAACGTAATAAGCATTAATGAAATACTGCTCTATTCCCTTGCCATCCTTGAGAAGCAAGCGCTTTTTCAGAATATCCGGATTACCAAATTGTTATCTGAAACTTCAGTGAAAACTAGAGGAGATGCTTCGCAGATGCAGCAGGTTT
>MFGW01000184.1:14452-15727 GCA_001780385.1 Candidatus Fischerbacteria bacterium RBG_13_37_8
CTGAATGCTGCCGAGGCAATGAATGGAAAAGGAGACCTGATCCTTAAAACCGAGGCTGCACAAGATAAGAAAAATATTATTATTGAGATTGCTGATACTGGTTGCGGTATACCAAAAGATAATGTTTCAAGAATTTTCGAGCCGTTCTTCAGCACCAAGCCGGTAGGAAAAGGCACAGGCCTTGGCCTCGCTATCTGCTACGGCATTGTTAAACGGCATAATGGCGAAATAAAAATCAGGAGCCAGGAACGTAAAGGAACTACCTTTACCATAGAGCTGCCTTACGCCGAGGAAGGTTAATCAATGGTACCTCCAAGAATATTAATTGTTGATGATGATGAAGCAATGCTGGATGCCTGTTCTCAGATTCTTACGAGGGAAAAATATGTTGCGGTAGTGGCTGAGACGGGAGAAAAAGGATTAGCTCTCCTGAAAAAAGAAATATATGATTTGATCATCTTGGATTTGAAATTACCCGGAATCAGCGGAATGGAATTGCTGAAGAAAATTAAGGAAGAAACTCCGGAGATACCCGTTGTAATGATAACCGGATTTGCCACGGTTGAATCCGCTATTGAAGCGATGAAATCAGGTGCTTTTGATTACATCATGAAACCATTTCCGCCTGATGAATTGCGTGTAGTAGTTAAAAAAGCATTAAATACCCGCAAATTAATACTTGAAAACATTTACCTTCGCACTGAACTGGAAACCAAGACAGAATTTGAATTTGTAGTTGGTGACAGTCCTGCAATGCAGGAAGTCATTGACCTGGTCAAAAAAGTAAGTAGTACTGATACAACTGTGCTTATCACTGGTGAAAGTGGTACCGGTAAAGAATTAATCGCAAGAATGATTCATCATATCAGCCCGCGATGTGAACGTCCATTTGTTGTTGTTGATTGCGGCGCTCTTGTCGAAACTCTCTTCGAAAGTGAATTATTTGGTCATGAAAAAGGTTCGTTCACCGGTGCCGTGGCGACGAAACACGGGCGTTTTGAAATTGCCAACGGAGGCACTATTTTCCTCGATGAAATTTCTAATATCAGTCTCAATATCCAGGCTAAATTACTCCGCATCATTCAGGAAAAAGAAGTAACACGCATCGGCAGTTTGCGAACGATTAAAATAGATGTACGCATTATTGCTGCTACGAATAAAGATTTGAACGAATACGTGCAAGAAGATAAATTCCGAGAAGATCTTTTCTACCGGCTTAATGTAGTACCGATACAAATACCGCCCCTTCGTGATAGAAAGGGAGATATTGCACAA
>MFGW01000184.1:15737-20027 GCA_001780385.1 Candidatus Fischerbacteria bacterium RBG_13_37_8
ACTTTCTTCAAAAATATAACAAAAAAACAAAGAAAAATATTGATACTATATCAAAACAGGCGCTTAAAGCGCTATTGGATTACGACTGGCCCGGGAATGTTCGTGAATTGGAAAATACCATAGAACGCGCTGTCGTGCTTTCAAGAAATAATGTCCTTGAGCCCAATGATTTAATTTACCATGGATTATCAGTAAAAAGTCAGCAATTCAATCCCTTCATCACGGGATATAAAAGCCTTGAGGAAGTAGAGAAAGAATATATAAGTCGCGTTCTCCAGGTATTCCATAATAATAAAACCAAGGTATCGGAAATGCTTGGCATAGACCGGAAAACATTGCGCGCCAAAATAAAGAAATATAAATTATAGAACAGTGGACTGGGATCTCAGGAGAGGGAATAGGGAATGCGAAGTTGCAGCGAACTTTGAACAAGAAACAGTGAGTGAAGGATATGAAAGTTATTAAGCTTGAGAAAAAAAAGTTAATTCCTTTTCTGCAATTTATATCGCAGGAACGCGAATTATGGGCTCCTGTTAAAAAAAATGACAGGATAATTTATGATCTTATTGAAGATTTTACATGCATAGACATGAATACGACGAGGACTCTGCTTCCACCTAAGAAAGTAATAATTCCGCAGCAATTTAATATGTTCAGGGTTACTGGGCTGGGGTATGAAAGTGATTATTCTCATGCGGTAAAAAAAATACTTTTTGGTATTCATCCGTGTGATATTCATGGTCTGTTGATTCTGGATAAGCTATTCATGCAGGATCATCCTGATCCTTATTATATTGAAGCGCGAAGAAACACGTTGATACTGGGACTTTCCTGCTGGCCGGATGAACATTGTTTTGCGCGTTCTACCAATACGCATATTATACGCGAAGGATTTGACTTGTTTTTCACAGACCTGGAGCATTCCTATTTAGTCTGGGTCGGTTCGAGTGCCGGGGATGACTTAATAAAATTAAAGCCGGAATTTTTTGAGCAGAAACCGACAGACCAGGACATCCAGGATTTCACGTATATGCAAATTGAGCGTGATACTTCTTATAAAACAAAAATTAATTTTATTTCCATGCCTGATTTAATGGAATTAAAATATAATGAGACTTTTTGGGAGAAGATGGGGCGGGCATGTCTTGGTTGCGGTTCATGTTCGATGGTATGCCCGACGTGCAATTGTTATAATGTAATAGACCGGCATTTGATAAGTGAGGAGACGGGAGAGCGGAGGCGTTATTGGGATTCGTGCACTTTGTGTGAATATTCAGAAGTAGCGGAGGGAGTAAATTTCAGGAAAAATTGTGCGGATCGTTTGAGATTATGGTACACGCATAAAATGCAGGCATTTATCAGCAAATATGGCAAAGCAAGTTGCGTGGGATGTGGGCGTTGTCTGTTGACATGCCCGGTTGATATCAATGTGCTTACGGTATCAAAATCATTACAGGGTAAAGATGTGTATGCATACTGGAACAGGTTGCCCAGGGAGGCAAGTGATGATAAATCAAGCAAGTAAAACTGCTGCAATAGAGAATCCTTTTTTGCCCGAACCGGCAAGAATTGTGCGAAGCTATCATCTTATCGAAGGTGTGAAATTTTTCCAGATACGAATTGTTGATATTGAAAAAGCGCTTTCATTCAGGTATTTACCGGGTCAATTTGTAATGCTGTCGATACTGGGAATTGGTGAAGCTCCTTTCTCCATTTCATCGACTCCATCGCGACCCGGGATGCTTGAATTTTGTATCCGCGATGTTGGTAGAGTAACAAATGCACTTTTTGCACTTAAGGAAAATTCGATTATAGGCATACGGGGACCGTATGGTAACGGATTTCCGGTAGAAACCATGCAGAATAAAAATCTTATTATTATTAGTGGAGGACTCGGAGTAGCGCCCTTGCGTTCTGTACTACTATATTCGCTTGACAACCGCGATTTATTCAAGGACGTAACGTTTCTTTATGGAGCGAAGCGACCTTATGAAATGATATTCAGGGATGAATTTCTCAGATTATCAAAAAGGGATGACGTGGAGTGTTTACTCACCGTGGATCATGATGATACGGGAACATGGACGGAAAAAACAGGTGTGGTCACTTCTCTCTTCAAATACCTCGCAGAGATAGAACCTGGCGAAACATATGCGATGGTCTGCGGTCCTCCGGTTATGTACAAATACGTCATCGATGAATTGTTGAAGTTTAAAATACCGAAACATCAGATACTAATGACACTCGAACGCAGAATGAAATGCGGGATAGGCAAATGCGGTCATTGTGCGATTGATTATATTTATACGTGTATTGATGGACCGGTATTTTCATACTGGGATGTAATACATATGAGAGAACTTATATAGGGAATGGGGAATAGGGATTGGGGAATAGCGAAGGCGAAAGCTTCACCATTCCCTAATCCCCGGTCCCTATTCCCGGAACGGAGTACGATATGAGCAAAAACAAACTGCGCATTGGTGTCTATGGTTTGACGGGATGTGCTGGTGACCAGTTGACCATTCTTAATTGTGAAGACCGGCTTCTCAAGCTGTTTGAAACGGTTGATGTGCGGTCCTTTCTTATGGCAAAAAGCGACAACCTTGAAGAAGAGCTTGATATAGCATTAGTGGAAGGATCGGTTTCTACGCGCTCGGATGAAGAGAGTGTAATCAATATACGCCAGCGAACCGGTTCGCTGGTTGCGATAGGCATTTGCGCATGTTTTGGAGGAATTCAGGCGGTGTTTACCGAACCGGAAGAATGGGCGAAGCAGTATGAGCAGGTATACGGCAACCGGAGTGTCTCATCTAATGCTGCGCTTCAATCGCGCCCCGTTAAGGCATTTGTCAAGGTTGACTATTATTTACCGGGTTGTCCTATTCATAAAGAACAATTCCTGGCGCTGCTTTCGCGCTTAGCGCTCGGCAGTACACCTGAATTTCATCGAGCGCCGGTTTGCCTGGAATGCAAGTGGCAAGAAAATGATTGCCTGCTCAATAAAAATGTGCTGTGCCTGGGTCCTTTAACGACTGCTGGGTGCGGTGCTATTTGTCCTACATGCAACCTGCCCTGCGTGGGATGCTGGGGTCCTTTTGAAGAAGCGAATTGCTGGTCCGAATGGAATTTATTGCTCGATAAAGATTATGATCGGAATATCATCATGCAGAAAATGAAAAGTTTCAGCGGAACTGGATTTATTCAATTTTTTAATACAATGAAGAAGGAGCGAACATGAAAACAGTGCATATTGAACATATGGAACGAGTGGAAGGACATGGCGGACTAACCATAAGCATAGACGAACACACGGTTAAAGAAGTGAAACTATATGTACATGAAGGACCGCGTCTTATCGAACGGCTGGTAGTCGGTAAAACACCGCAGGAAGTGCTTAATCTTGCTCCACGCATCTGTGCTATTTGCAGTATCTCACACCGCTATGCAGCATTGCGCGCATTGGAAAATGTTCTTTCAATACAGGTAACACACAAAGATACGCTTCTGCGTGAATTAATGCACATGGGAGAGATGATCGAGAGTCACGCACTTCATGTCTTTTTCCTGTCATTGCCGGATATTACCGGTCACACCTCTGCGATAGCTATGGCGCCCGATTATGAAAATGAAGTGAAGACAGGACTGGCGCTCAAGCAATTCGGCAATAGTATCATGGAAGTAATCAGTGGACGTGCAATTCATGGAGAGAATCCCAGAATCGGTGGTTTTGGCACTTACCCACCCAATAAAGATTTGCTGAAACTTAAGCAAAGAGCAACGGAACTTCTTGAATACGCAATAAATGCCGGCATTTTTATAAATGAGTTACGGTATCCGGAATGTCCGGAATCAGAAACGATTTATGCTGCTTTGTATCCCGGTGAAGCTTGTTATGAATTTTCCGGTGATGAAATTATTATAAGTGATGGGACGAAAATTTCTGTCCAGGAGTATGAAAAATTTGCCACAGAATTTATTGTGGATCATTCGTATGCAAAGCATTCGTTGTACAACAACCGTTCCTATACGGTCGGCGCACTTGCCAGGATTAATTTATTAGGGGAACGGCTAATCGGCGAAGCTGGTGCACTATTTAAGAAGTATTATACCGAAGCATGGAAAAAGAATCCTTTCTACACGATGCCGGCGCAAGTACTCGAGATCATATACAGCCTGGAGCGCGCTAGTGTGCTCATTGATGAACTGCTCGAACTAAGTAAAATGGATACCGTTACTATGCCTGATGCAAGTGTTGCGGAAAGCGGTTCAGCCGCGGGAGCCGTGGAA
>MFGW01000184.1:20036-22668 GCA_001780385.1 Candidatus Fischerbacteria bacterium RBG_13_37_8
GGCACCTTGATTCATTATTATGAACTTGCCGACGGGAAGATCACCTCTGCGGATATAGTAACACCAACAGCACAAAATGCCGAGGATATAGAGCGGTATTGTTACCTGTTTGCACAATGGCTGCTTGATAATGACCGCGTAGCAGAAATTGAGCCAACACTTCGGAAAGTAGTCCGTGCTTTCGATCCCTGCATCAGTTGCTCCGTCCATTAACAGGGGATAGTCTCTTAATTGCTGAATTGCTACTCTCCCTTTTGTTTTTTGTATCGGAATTGAAAAGTTTGATCTTCTGACGGACAGATGGTATGTGACGGTTTCGGTTTTTTATTCGGGTCGTAATTATCATCTGGATTCATTGGAGGTGCAACTTTACTGTAATCCACTTCGAAGTTTTGAGGTGGTATTGATATATGAAGCGTTACCGTGTTGTTATCCACGGAACCACGGAACTCCCATCCATAGTTTGAATCCTTGCCTTTGAAAAGACCATACTTATCAAATCGTGCATGATTGAATAGTTGATACTCTTGTGTATTTGGTTGACCATCGATGGTGCATGTATGTTCCAGTCTCCCAAGTGAAAATACAAGAGTACGCCGGCATGGGTCCACGGATATACTGCCAATCTGTCCCGGATCGGCAATAGTTTCCGGCGGCTCGGTGTACAGCGTATATTCCTCTCCACATTTAATTTCTGCCGTCATGAGACCGGGTCTTAGCACCTGTGTTATTATTGTTTCCTGTTCTTCATTTTCACCCTCAATGGTCAGTAATTTGGATTTGTGAACAAAATTCAGATCCATCGTACCAAGTACCTGGTAATCTTTCTTGTTCTCATCATTGTATTTTATTAGCTCGAGTTTATAGCTCATCCATAAAGGTGATTGCACATGTTTTTCGCCGATGAATTCAGGGAGCAGATTATCCTCGCATGGTTCTTCCCCGCGATAAAGAAAAATAGCGTAGTAGCGCGCCCTTTTTATTTCAATCCGTTGCGTAACATCATTGAGGGGGATGAATTCATTCAAGCTGGTATTCGGACTGGTGAGATGCAGTGCCAGTCCAAGCTCAGACAAATCAACTTCTTCCCAATTCTTATCCTGTATATTTTCTGTAGAAAGCAAAGTCTTAATAAAATCTTCCGGCAGACCGAACCTGATAATTTGTTGATCAGGCTCAGTATCAATGTTTTGATGTGGTATATAATCTTCGCGGTATCGCGTGAGCGGAAGCGTATGTGGAAATTTCAGGTTTTCGGAACGTTGTGAGAGTTCTCCCATAGCAAGTGCTGCTTTGTTCTGCAAGCTGCCTCCATTAATAATTGTATTATAATTAACATTCCATGTGAGGAATGCATTTGCATAACGTGGGTAAGTTGGTGAAGGACCGAGTTTTTTCTTGAGGCCATATATTTCTCCAACGACCAGTATCGGAGGGATCGAAGTACTATTGTATAATGCAGTGCATCCACCCTGGCAATAACCGGGATTACTTTCGGTAATCCTTCGAATTTCCTTCAGGTATCCAACATCCAGGTTAACGAGGGCATTACTTACGATACCGGCGAGCAGGAATTGAGTGGCTTTCCATTTTAGATCACCCGGAGCGAGCGTTTGTTTCCCAGCGATGAGACCTTTATTTTTTATGAAGGCAATAGTTAAGGGTGTGCCCTGACCGGTAACAGTAGTAGCATATTCAACATGTGCATAAGTAACGCCGCTTACATCGTAAAGTTCCTCAAGGTATTGTATGCCTTCTTCACATATTGCCCAGGTAAAATCAAGCGCAACGGATGTTCCACCGATAGCAAGTCCATAAATGACAGGACCCCAGCGCAGGGCAGTTTGTCCCCAGTCAGTTATCCACTCGAGCCATCCTTGTTTCATGACTTTTGATGAAAAAAACCGGAAGAAAATGCGGCTCTGTGTTTCTTTCTGCTCAAGCTTTAATACTTCCACCAGGTATGCAATAGTCTTTTCCCATGGGAGCTGGTTATTCCATGTGGTTCTATTCAATTCTGTCAGAGTGCGTGGTGGCGAAGGACTCGGGTAGTCGATGTCAGCAAAATCATGCTGGTCAAATGGTTCCAGGATACCAAGGTCAAATTTCTCCGTTACGATTCCGGATTTCATGAATGCAAGCATCAGGTCAAATCCCCAGGGAACATACTGTTCAACTATGGACTCCAGTTGCACACCGAGTTTATTTGAATGACTCACCTCTTCCGGCAAAAGAAGATCCCCCGGTTCTATCTCAATATCTTCATATCCGGGGATTGAACGGAGTTTTTTGAGTAATTTTAATCCGCTTTTGTATTCTTCGAACATATAAGACCGCGGTGTGCTGGCGGCAGTTTCTTTCCTTTTTTTAAGAGTAGCGGAGCATTCTTTCTGATCCTTGTAGTAATCTGAGGAATTCAGAAGGTGTACCACGGCATCTTCGAGTATTTTTATCGCCTGTTCTTCAAGAGTGAGGCTGGCAGGTGCATAAACGAATCCTCCTCCTCCTGAATGATTTGAAGCGAACTCTTCGCTCGTAAACGTATAACGTTGCATTTCCTCGCGCAACTGTTTCTTGCTTGTCCAGCGCAGTTGTTCCAATTTATAAATGAGTGAACTGTTCCCTGAAGTAT
>MFGW01000184.1:22695-24846 GCA_001780385.1 Candidatus Fischerbacteria bacterium RBG_13_37_8
CGACAAATATCCATGGTGTGGCTTCTTTCTCAATAATGACACGCAGTCCCGCACTGCCATTCTTCAGCTTCACCGTTTTTGACGGAAGAGGCAGCCACATTCCCAGTCGAGACCATATAATCACAACACCATCATCTGCGGATTCACCAGCAGGTAGATCGATGATTACTTCGTCATCTATCTGCTGTGTGTCGTATGAATCAAATTGCAGAACCGGCGAATACAAGGTGGCATTCGAGAGCCCCGGCGGAGTCTCAATAGCAGTCAGAACAACTTTCCCCGTAACGGAAACTTCACGTTCCGGGATTGATACTTCCGCACCACTGGCATGTTCAAGTCTTTGTGCGGGTACATAATCCCCACTGATACGCTTGCCCTGTCGATTCTTTATCCAGATTATTCCCGCAGTAATGCATAACAATGCTATTATTGCAATTAAGGTAAGGTAAAAACGGGGCTTTCTTGAAACTGCAGGCGTTTCTTGATAATACGATTGAAATACTTTTGGGAGTTCACTGACAACCGGTTTTTCTTCTGTCATGCTTTCAACTATCTGCGAAAGCGGCGTGCCGCAATCTTCGCAGAATTTTATTCCGTTTCTCAACTGTGAACCGCAATTAATACAATAGGCCAAAGTAGATTTATACTCCTTATGAATGTTTTGGCAATGTTCAATGATTATTTTTATTATTCGTTGCGCGCGAAAGAACATGCCAGCATTCTTTATCACCGCGAGGAATACATTTTTCAATATTATAATGCAGAGTAGGATTCAGCCCATGAACAAGGGCCTCTTCCATGGCAGTATGCGCTGCGCAGATTTGTGACCGCGTAAAAGGATATGGACATTTGGGTACCATGATAATAATACGCTCGTCACTCCATTCAAGTACTTCTCCTTCCGCACGCATACCATCAAATACTTTTATTAAAAATTTGCCTACCTGCTGCATGTCCATTTCACCTTCACGCTCACGCACTCTTTGTGCAATTTGCTGACCATACCGGCAACTGACTTCCCGAATGAGTTGCAGACCTTCTTCACCAAAACGATCCTCGATCGCTTCGTATAAAATTCGAATACGTGCCAGTAAACCACTCAAACTGCTCCGGTAACGTTTCTCCATGGGAATTTCTTCAATTTCAATACCTTCCGGTACTTTTATCATGTGACTGGCTCCTTATTATTTATTATTGCGACGACGCCGAATAATGCCGCAATACATTAGAACTTATACCGCTCAATGATTTATTGTATGGGAAGTGACTCAGATTTTCAAGAGATGAAAGCGTATGTAGTCATTAACTTCATAAAGCTATAGAAAATAGAACAGAATAGGTTGAGGTCAAGGTCAAGATTGAGACTAATATTTCTCCTATCTCTTCCTTATCCTAAACCTTTTATGGCTCTTTTGGATTATCTACGAAAAGGCGCAAATGCTTCCTTATGCGTCATATAATAATTATTAAGTGAGAAACTTGATATGAACGCGAGATATGATAAATTGTTTGAATATCCTGACACTGTAAATTTTACGATTACCTATTATAGCAATGGCTCATTTACACCTCCTTATAAATATATAAACGATGCAGTCACGGTCCGCTATGAATGGTTCTTCCGGGATCCGGAATGGAAACGGAAGCTCCCTGCTCAAGAACCACTTAAAAGCTGGATCCTCAAGCATTGGGAATAGCGAATGGGGAATAGGATGGACCTATTCCCTGTCCCCCTTCTCTTATTCTGCCCACGGCCTGCTGATCGCTGTTCCCTTATTCCTTGTCGCATGATAAAATGATGAATTCTCAAGAAAACTATATGAATGAATTTATTGACAGGAACATGTTGTGATTGAAACAGTCTTGCATTATGTTATGCTGTATAAATACTGGGCTATTTATAGCCTGCTGATGTTTGGCATTATAGGTCTGCCGGTTCCGGATGAAGTATTGCTTACCTTTGTCGGATACCTTTTACATAGAGGTGATTTAAGCTTTATGCCGGCTGTGGCTGCAGCACTTCTCGGGAGTATTACCGGTATATCAATTAGCTATGTGCTCGGAAGAACCGGCGCACTCAGAATCATAAAAAAATATAGCCGCTTTTTTCGCATTACACCGGAAAAATTAGATGCCTTGCATGAATGGTTC
>MFGW01000184.1:24864-27285 GCA_001780385.1 Candidatus Fischerbacteria bacterium RBG_13_37_8
ACACTTATTATCGGCTATTATATGCCAGGCATCAGGCATTTCGTTGCTATTATCGCCGGTACCTCAAAATTGCGTTACCGCACCTTCAGCCTGTTCGCCTACTCCGGCGCTATAATATGGATCAGCACATTTATCTCTGCCGGCTACCTGCTCGGCGAAGGATGGTACCATATCTCTAAAATTATTCACCGTGATTTGCTCATTGCAAGTATTGCCGGCCTCATCCTGCTTGTCATCTATTACCTCATAAAACGGAGGGGCAAACGGGGGGTCGCACCATAACATTAGCCCATCCCGAAATGCAGTCCCTCACTATATTACAAACGACTCCGCAAAAAAATCAGCAAAAAATGAAAAACACCTGCATAGATATGCATCATAATGGAATTGCTGTGGCAAGAATTTCCTTAATAAGAGGTGTTTCAATCAAATTTTGATGAAATTTTAGCATGGGCATTTGAAGCTCTGTTCTGGACTAAGTTCTACGGGGGGGGTAATGTTATGGTCCGACCCCTCTTATTAATTGGAGCTGAGATTGCCGCAGGTGTCTGAAGCAAGGATCTTGTAGTAATAATTACTTGCATTGATGAGAACGGGGTCATTATGATTATTGGAATAGGGAGATTCGATATTCATCCAGTTGGTCGGGAAGGCGAGAGAAGGGTCCTCTGAGCGGTAGACTCTGTAGAAGGCTGCATCTGGAACGGTTGACCAATTGAGCATTACATTTGGTGACGATTTGCTGACAAGAAGCGTATTATCAACATTACCGGGGGGTGTTGTATCGTCGTCATCAGCAGCTTGAGCACCCGGATTAGTTACAGAAGAGAGGCCGCAGCCGTTATTATAACGCACGGTGTAGGTATAGGATTGACCGCCGGTAGTAGTTGTATCGGTGAAAGATGTTGTACCATATGTGATTCCTGAAGCAATGGGAGCAGCATCGCGGAGAACGTCATAGGTTCGTGTACCCATGCTGTTGTCGCCCCAATCACCCGCATCGGTTTCCCAGGTTATATAAATGCCTGAATATTCGCACTGGTCGAGATCGATAGCGGTATTGTTGGGGAGGTTTGAAGGTGACGCTCCTTCGTCATCTATAATCCCCGCTGAGCATGTGGTAGTGCCGGGATATGATGTTGGCGGGTTGCAGTTATTTGTAGCGATGACCTGGTAGTAATACGTGATCCCGCTGATCGTGGTAGTATCATTGTAGGAAGTAGTAGTTGCAGGGATGTTTGTTGCGATAGTAGTGGGGGAAGCGGTACAAGTGGGATTGGTGTACCTGTCAATTTTATAGGTACCGGCAGTAGCGCCGGAATCCCCAGTTCGTTGGTTCCTGCCATGTAATAGTGATACCTTGTTCACAGGGTTCGGGATCTTGAACGGATTGAACACCGCTAAATTCTGGTTCTCCGCATACTACGTTGCAGTACCTGCCTCCGGATTTAAGATTTTCATTTCCGTCAGAACCGCCCCATACGATCATTTCGATACTTGTCCATACTCCCGTATGCTGCATTCTTCCAACGGGTGCACCCGTGGTATTGACGATGCTCCAGTAATTATCGGTAGGATTGTATCTGCCGCCTGTATTGGAATATCCGCTTCCGCTGACCCATCCTCCCCATATGATCATTTCTATGCCGGTCCAGACTGCGATATGACCATAACGTGCTGCGGGAGCGCCGGTGGTTATAGTTGCTTGCCATGAATCTGTTGCCGGATTATACCGGGAACCTGTGTTGTAATATCCGGAACCGGTTCCACCCCAAATAACCATGCGTGTTCCGGACCACACACCAGTATGATAGCGACGCGCTGTAGGAGCACTGGTGGTCGAAGTTGGTGTCCATGAATTAGCAATCGGATTGTACCGTGCACCAGTATTTTGATAAGCGCCGTCATAACCTCCCCAGATGATCATTTCTGTTCCACTCCAGACTGCCGTATGGCCATCCCGTGCGGTGGGAGCGCCGGTGTCTGTGGTGAGAGTCCATGATTCAGCAGCCGGATTATATCTGCCACCCGAATTAAGTTGATATCCTGACCACCCACCCCAGACTATCATTTCCGTTCCTGGCCACACTGCAGTATGATTGCTTCTTCCTTGCGGAGTGCCTATGGTGGTCGTTGAATTCCAGATATTTGTTGCTGGGTTATACTTGCCGCCGGTGTATAGGTACAAACCGCTGGTTCCGTCACCGCCCCAGACTATCATTTCCGTTCCTGTCCACACTGCGCTATGACTGGTTCTTGGAGAAGGTGCACCGTTCATTATAGTTGGTGACCATAAATCTGTTGCTGGATTATACTTTTTGCCTGTGTTGGATCCACCACCACCCCAGATAATCATTTCGGTCCCGGTCCACACCGCAGTATGTCCATTTCTTGCAGAGGGAGCATCATCTGCGGCTAACA
>MFGW01000184.1:27301-27588 GCA_001780385.1 Candidatus Fischerbacteria bacterium RBG_13_37_8
GGCAAGTGTGTATCTTCCGCCAGTCCCGGATGTACTTGATCCTGCACCAAGGCCACCCCAAATAAGCATCTCGGTACCTGTCCATACGCCTGTATGATAATATCTTCCAGCGGGTGGCTCTATTAATGTAGTCGATATCCATGAATCTGAAGACGGCGAATACCTGCTTCCGGTATTCAGATATTGCTGACTCGTGTCATAATAATAGCCGCCCCAGATTATCATAACTATTATAATAATATATAAAGCTTGAGAGGTTAGCCGCCATAGGGTAGAATACCCTATTA
>MFGW01000185.1:0-107 GCA_001780385.1 Candidatus Fischerbacteria bacterium RBG_13_37_8
CACATCTGCTGCTCCTACAGAACGGTTTTTGCACTCGGGTGTATGGACCGGCACGCAGATGATAATATGGGCTGGTTATCCATTTACCAACACAGGCGGCAGGTATA
>MFGW01000185.1:146-2613 GCA_001780385.1 Candidatus Fischerbacteria bacterium RBG_13_37_8
GTGCACCTTCGCAGCGGCAGACTCATTTAGCTTTTTGGACAGGGACAGAGATGATAGTATGGGGGGGCTATTATGGAGCTAGTTATTATAATACAGGCGGCAGGTATAATCCGACAGCCAATAATTGGACGCCAACAAGCACCACTAATGCACCTTCAGGGAGAGCAAGTTTTGCTGCAGTTTGGACTGGAACAGAGATGATAGTTTGGGGTGGGTATAATCTTGGCGGCGATTTTAATACGGGAGGAAGATATAATCCCACAACAAATTCATGGGTAGCAACATCGACAACTGATGTTCCATTAGCACGAAGTTATACTACGGCAGTGTGGACGGATACGGAGATGATTGTCTGGGGTGGAGGATTTTCTTCAGGAGGAAGTACTGATTCAGGAGGTAAATACGATCCTTCTGCAAATACCTGGACAGCTATAACCACAGCTAATGTGCCTTCACCAAGGAATTCGCATATAGCAGTGTGGACAGGTTCAGAAGTGGTTGTTTGGGGCGGTCGAGATGCAAGCAATTATTTTAATACAGGCGGCAGGTATTGCGCCGTAGCATGCTCTGCTCCGGTTTTCGATGGAATTCAATCAGTATCGGATGCTGATGCATGTCAGCAGGGGATAACCATTAATTGGCTGGAACCGAGTGATTGGGGTTCAGGCGCCTCAAGTGGCACTTATGAAATTCGAAGATTTACCGATGCGGCATGCGCTGCAAGCTATGATATTGTAGCAACGACACTCCCTGCCAGCACTATTACCTATGATGACACAACAGCTTTGCCGGGAATTACTTATTATTATCAAGTAGTTGCAACGAACAATTGCGTTCCGGGCATTTCAACAACTGGAACCAATGCATGTTCAGTTGGAATAATGGATGATCAAGCGAGTGTACCTACGCAAATGGATACCACTGCCAATGATAAATCGCCTACACTCGATACGGGTGTAAATATTTCCTGGCCGTCTCCTACGGATTGGGGTGATAATGGTGCTAACTCAGCAAACCGAGGATTCAGAGTATACCGGGACAGCACAGATATAAGCGGATTTTTGCCTGCGTCTACACTTACCTATGAAGATACTGGCGGAGTAAATAATGTGAGCTATACTTACCATGTTGATGCAATCAATGGATGTGGGCTCGTTGGTGCTTATAATGGAATGGCAGCGATGGATGTAGTTCTACAAGTAAATACATGGGCTCATGTTTATGGTGGCTCAAACGAAGATGCTGCTTACTCCATTCAAGAGACCAGCGATGGAGGTTACATTGTAGCAGGGAATACAAGCTCTTTTGGTGCAGGGAATGTTGATTATTTGGTCTTAAAATTAGACATCTCAGGAAATATAACTTGGCAAAAAACCTACGGTGGTTCAAATCAGGATTATGCATATTCTATTCAAGAGACCAGCGATGGTGGGTACATTATAGCAGGATATAGCGAATCTTTCGGAGCAGGGAGCCATGATTATTGGATCTTAAAATTAGATTCTTCAGGAAATGTGACTTGGCAAAAAACTTATGGTGGTTCTGACTGGGACGATGCGCGATCCATTCAACAGACCAGCGATGGAGGTTACATTGTAGCAGGATATACACGATCCTTTGGTGCAGGAGCTGATGATTATTGGGTATTAAAATTAGATTCTTCAGGAAATGTGAGCTGGCAAAAAAGTTATGGCGGTGCAAGTCTTGATAATCTCTACTCCATTCAACAGACTAGCGATGGTGGTTACATACTCTCAGGGGAAACATACTCTTTTGGTGCAGGAAGTCAAGATATCTGGATATTAAAATTAGACATCGCAGGAAATGTTACTTGGCAAAAAACCTATGGTGATTCAAGTCAGGATTATGCATATTCTATTCGAGAAACTAGTGATGGGGGCTACATTGTAGCAGGGTGTGATGGGGAATTTAGTGCAGGAGGCCGGGATTTTTGGGTATTAAAATTAGACATCACAGGAAATGTTAACTGGCAGAAAACTTATGGTGGTTCATATGACGATTGCGCTTATTCAATTCAAGAAATCAGCGATGGGGGCTACATTGTAGCGGGAAATACTGAGTCTTTTGGTGCAGGATATGGTGATTCTTGGCTATTAAAATTAGATTCATCAGGAGATATAACCTGGCAAAAAACTTATGGTGATTTATATGACGGCACTTATTCAATTCAAGAGACCAGTGATGGGGGGTACATTGCTGCAGGATTTACAAGCTCCTATGGCGCAGGAGATAATGATTATTGGGTGCTTAAAATTAATTTCGATGGGACAATGGATTCGTCCTGTACTTTCGTTAACGATACAAGCATAAGCTCTGTTGACTCTCCTGCTGTTTCAACAGATACTAATGCATCGATATCATCGCCCTCAATCACAATAACGGACACAGGAATAGCAGGAGTTAATACAATTACATCAGATGCACCTATTTGTTCAACTTGCCCTTC
>MFGW01000185.1:2641-2775 GCA_001780385.1 Candidatus Fischerbacteria bacterium RBG_13_37_8
ATAGATTTGGAAGCATGTTCCTGGACTGGCGTTCAAATTGCATGGAATGCTGATCCGGGAGATTGGGGCGATAGCGGTTCAGGTACACGTACGTATTCCATAATTCGGGATGGAAGTGTGATGGTTGCTGGCTT
>MFGW01000185.1:2790-5127 GCA_001780385.1 Candidatus Fischerbacteria bacterium RBG_13_37_8
GACTGGGGTGATAATGGTGCTAATCCGGCAAATCGCGGATACAGAGTATACCGGGATAGTATAGACATCAGTGGCTTTCTGTCTGCTTCTACGCTCTCGTATGAAGATACTAGCGGAGTAAATAATGTCTATTATACGTACCATGTCAATGCTACTAATGGATGCGGCATAACTGGCTCTTATAATGGAATGATAGCTATGGATGTGGTTTCGCAAGTTTTTGATTGGGCTCGTACTTATGGAGGATCGGGTTTGTTTGAAGGTGCAACTTCTATTCAACAAACCGGCGATGGTGGATATATCGTTACAGGATTTACCGATTCATTTGGAACGGGAGAGTGTGATTACTGGGTACTAAAATTAGATTTTGCAGGTCACATTGTCTGGCAAAAAACCTATGGAGGTTCATTCGAGGAACGTGCTAATTCCATTCAACAGACCAGCGATGGCGGATATATTGTGGCAGGGTACACGAATTCATTTGGAGCGGGAGGCTATGATTATTGGGTATTAAAGTTAAATCCTCTTGGTAATATTATCTGGCAAAAAACCTATGGAGGCTCAAGCGAGGAACGCGCTAATTCCATTCAACGGACCAGCGACGGCGGATATATTGTAGCAGGTTATACTGAATCTTTAGGTGCAGGAGGATATGATTTCTGGATTTTAAAATTAGATCCAATGGGATCTGTTACCTGGCAAAAAACTTATGGAGGTTCTAACGGGGAAGTCGCGCAATCGATCCAGGAAACCGTTGATGGTAGCTTTATTATCGCGGGATATGCGAATTCATTTGGAGCTGGAGGAAAAGACTTTTGGCTGTTAAACTTAGATTCCACAGGAGATGTTGTTTGGCAAAAAACCTATGGTGGCGCAAGTGAAGAATATGCATATTCGCTTCAACAAACCGACGATGGTGGCTTCATTGTTGCAGGATATACGAATTCATTTGGTGCAGGAGGATATGATTACTGGGTATTGAAATTAGATTCTGTTGGTAATGTTAGCTGGCAAAGAACTTATGGAGGCTCGAGCGAGGAACGCGCTAATTCCATTCAGCAGACCAGCGATGGCGGATATATCGTATCAGGATACACCGAATCTTTCGGTGCGGGATGGTATGATTTCTGGTTGCTAAAAATAGATTCATCGGGAAACGTTGTTTGGCAAAAGACCTATGGCGGCTCATTATGGGATGGTGCTTTGTGCATTCAAGAATGCAGCGAAGGCGGATATATTGTCGCAGGAGCTACCATATCTTTCAATTATGATAATTACGACTTTTGGATTATGAGGCTTAAGCCCTTTGGATTAATGCACTCATCCTGCCCCTTCATTAGCAACACAAATATTAATGCGATTAACTCTGCAGCAGTTTCTAATGATACTGATGCTGCCATAGTATCACCAGTGTTTACAATATCAGATACGAGTATAACCGGAGCAGATAGCACAGCGCTAGATACGTTAATTTGTACTTCTTGCTCTGCAGTAAATGGGATCAGCAATAATACAGCGGCTGACATTGGTTCGTGTGAAGATACCGGTGTGCTTATTACATGGGAGCAAGACGCGGCTGATTGGGGTGATATAGGTTTGGGCACTCGGAGTTATGATGTTCTGCGAGACGGGGTAGCAGTAACAAATTGCAGTGCCCTGCCCTACGGGATCACTTCATGCGTGGATGCCTCCGGCGTAAATGAAATAACCTATACATATACAGTAAGGTATAACAATGGGTGCGGATTTTCAGAAGAGACAATCCCAGGCGCACAGGCAAAGGATGAAGGCACCAGCCCAACAATAACAAATGTAATTATAACTGCACAGGATGAGAATTATTGCACAAAAAATGGTGTAATAATTTCATGGCCTGTGGATCCTGATGATTGGGGTAGTGAATCAGGAGGAACAGGTTCGCGAACCTATGAAGTATTGCGTGAAGGTGCGGTATTAGCATCAAATATACCATATGGTACTACTTCATTTACGGATACCAGTGGCTTAAATGGACAGGATTATGCCTATGCAATACGGTATCGAAATGCATGTTCACTTTTTGCCGATACAGCAGTGGTGACGGCGAAAGATAAAGTTGCGGTTGCACCCACTGGTCTCACTAATAATACTGCAATAGATCCTGAACTGTGTTATTGGGTCTGGCTTGAAATAGGATGGGAACAGGATCCTGTTGATTGGGGTGATAACGGCGTAGGAACAAGAACCTATGATATTTTGCGTAATAGCGTTTATTATTCGACAATGTTCTATGGGGAAACACAATTTTACGATTGGGATGTTGAAGTAGGAGTGACCTATACGTACAAAGTCCGCTAT
>MFGW01000185.1:5147-5420 GCA_001780385.1 Candidatus Fischerbacteria bacterium RBG_13_37_8
TGCACAGACGCAAGGCGCTTCAGCTACAGATACAGGTGATTCATCGCCTCCGTCAGGACTTAGCAATAATATTGCAGTAGATGAAGATCCGTGTTCAGATTCAGGAGTAATGATAAGCTGGGAACAGGATCCGGTAGATTGGGGAGATAACGGTGGTGGAACACGTACTTATGATATTTTGCGGGATGGTGCTTCTATAGCTATTGGATTAGCGTATGGAACCACTTATTTTATTGATGTTGCGGGAACGAATGGCACGCTTTATACTTATTC
>MFGW01000185.1:5463-7728 GCA_001780385.1 Candidatus Fischerbacteria bacterium RBG_13_37_8
GGTGCGTTTGCGAGTGATGAAATATCCTCTTCTCCTTCGGGAGTGGTCAACAATACTGCCATGGATCTTGATGCATGCAGCATAGGCATTGAAATTAGCTGGCAGGTGGATCCGGCAGACTGGGGAGATGGCGGTTTTGGGAACCGGACATACGATGTGCTGCGTGAAGGAATTCCGGTCGCAACAGGACTTGCTTACGGTACCACGAATTATAATGATGTAACAACAACCGCTGGAATAAGTTATACCTATACCGTGCGTTATAATAATGGGTGTGGATTATCCGAAGTAACATCCCCGGGAGAAACCGTTGTAGAAAGCGCAGATGTGGTTCCATGCCCTTCATTAGGGAATACCCTCCTTGTAGCGAAATCAGGAACTGATGCCGTAATGAGCTGGACCGCAGTGACATGTGCCGACCTGGCAAATTACAAGGTGTATAGTTCTGATACTTATGATGCGCCTTATCCGACAAGCTGGGATATCCTCGGAACGACGACTGCTACAACTTATTATGACTCATTAACATCGTCTTATATTGCTTATAAGATAGTCACTGTCGACACCTGCCAGAATGAGAATTGATAAAGGAGGAGTCAAGGATTCGAGGAATCAAGCGAGCTCGTAAACGCTGCTGTTTGCGATTCAAGCTTTCCGTGAAATTGTTGCAGGAGCGAACACGAGATTTGCCCCTACTGTGTGTCCGCAAAGAATAAAGTGGTAAAATTGTTACGAGGATATTGTGAAGAAAAAAGCGAAAAAACGCAGTGCCGGTAAAATAAAGCAGCGGATGCAAAGAATTCGCACATCGAAAACAGGGAAAATTCTAATTCTGCTGGTTTGCATTGCTGTGGCATATTCTCTTGTTAAGATAGGTATTATTACTTACCAGGTTTATGATTTACGCAACAATAATCCTAAAATAACTTCTTTGATTCGCTACAGAATTGAACAACATAAAGAAGAAAAGAAAAAATATTATTACGATTTTGATTGCACATCTTTAAGCAAGATTTCACCGGATTTGAAGATAGCAATTCTTGCTGCGGAAGATCCTAACTTTTTTGACCATTACGGTTTTGATTTAAGACAGATAAAAGAATCATTCAAGGTGAATATTAAAAAGGGAAAGATTGTGCGTGGAGCAAGCACTATAACGATGCAGACCGCACGAACATTGTTTCTTTACCCGAAGAGGTCTATAGTGCGGAAAGTGAAGGAGAGCGTGATTTCGGTAATTATGGAATTGCTTCTTTCTAAAAAGAGAATATTCGAATTATACGTCAATTACCTGGAATTGGGGGATGGTGTTTTTGGGGTGGAACGCGCATCGCATTATTATTTCCACAAGCATGCTTCGGATCTTACCTATTATGAATCAATTGCATTGACAGGGGCAATTGCAAGACCATTTAAAAGTAATCCTGCGAAACCGGATAAGTGGCTCCAATGGAAAATAAGAATAATAGATAATAAAGTAAAATTACTCCCGAAAGGAGTGGCTAAAAATATTTGAAGTAGTTTAGCAGCGCGGTTTACAGATAATTTCGAGGATGCGCAGTTTGAAAAAATCTTGTGCATTGGCGGGGAGAAGAATCAGTGCAGTATCGGCGCCTGTGTTGCTGCCGCCGATGGATATGATTTCTTCATCGGTACGAATAAGACCTGCATCGGCCGCCATGAGTGCAATCTCAACTGCTACTTTTGTTCCCTGGCCGAACATTCTGAGAGTGTAGGCAATTATTTCTTCCAGCTCGTAAGTATTCAATTCACGTCTGACAGCTCTTCCTACTCCACCAAATGCATGCTGACACGTAAGAATTTTCGCCCCGTTCTGAATAATTTTCTCGCGGTTTTCCGGGAGAAGTTCTTGCGTATTCGGTGCAGAAAAACCCGTTGAATGAGTTACTATTATCAAGTTATATCCACGAAACAGCTCAGATGCTTTTACTGCAGTATTTCCAAAAGTCGTTGCCACGAGAATATTTTTTATATTCAGTTCATCTGCTCTTTTTTTTGCTAATTCTAATACTTTGTCTGTATTTATGGGACCCTTTTCTTTAAAGTAGGTACACATAATTATTCTCCTTTTTAGATGTTCAAGGTTCAAGGTTTCCTTGAACCTTGCAGTAGGGGCGGACCTGTGCGTCCGCCCACGTGTAACAATAAAAGGGCTATTCCCCATTCCCTCATAAGCGCTCAAATAAGAGGTGTTGACATTACGGAAAATATAATGTATAATATTTCATATGAGCGAAAAAACAA
>MFGW01000186.1:0-3936 GCA_001780385.1 Candidatus Fischerbacteria bacterium RBG_13_37_8
CAAATATTACAATAGTATACATGAAAATATTAATGGATGCGGATTGCTTGATTAAGATAACTAAATGCGGGCTAAAACACCTTCTTTGCCAACATTTCAAAATATTTATTTCAGCTAAAGTAAAAGAAGAAGTTGTCGATAAAGGAATTCAAAAAGGATGTACCGACGCATTTATTGTAAGGGACAATATTAAAAAAGGACTACTCACAATAATCAAGCATGAACGTGCTTATAATCGTGGTGAACAAGAAATAGTCGCATTATTTAAGCCCAGCAGCTATAATGCAATAGCAACTGACGATGCCAGATTCATTCGAGTTTTGACAATGGCTAATGTTCCCTACATTCTTCCAGCAGTTTTTATCACCATTATGTATAATAATAAGATTCTATCATTAGCATTGGCATTGCAAAAATTGCAGGAGCTATCTGCATTTATTAGCTATGATGAATATATGGCAACAAGACTATATCTGGAGAAAAAGAAATGAAAGTAAAATCGGTTCGATTAACGGATGAACTTGAAAAAGCGGTAGAGCTTGTCTCTAAAATGGAAAAAATAGAAGCTTCCCAATCATTGCGAAAGATTGCTAAAATAGGATTCGAATATTATATAGCACGTGCTTATGAAAAGGGACGATTAACGCTCCGTGAAGCTGCTGAAATGCTAAATCTTACTTTGATAGAAACACTTAATTTATTTTTAGAAATTGGCATAACTGGAAATATAGATTCGAAAAAAACTTATGAATGTCTGAAAAGTTGGGGATAATTATTGCTTCAATGAAAATAACAGATACATTTAAGGAATAAAATATGTGTGCATATAAGCGAAAAACATGGCAGGAAAAATTAGCTGACAGCAAGGATTTTCCGCGTGTGGAACCGATCACGGAAAAAATGAGCAAAAAATGGGGCAAGGGAACTATAGTCATACCAGCGCCAATAGAAGTAGATGAAATTATGAGAAATGTTCCTGAAGGGAAATTGATCACCATTAACCAGATTCGCAATATGGTCGCTAAAAAGCATGGTGCAACGATTGGCTGACCAATCTGCACAGGCATCTTCGTGAGCATATCAGCGCGTGCCGCTGAAGAAGCAAAATCTGAAGGCAAAGTCAATATTACTCCCTACTGGCGCACCATAAAATCCAACGGTGAATTGAATCAAAAGTACCCAGGCGGATTGGAAGTGCATGCTGAGCATTTGGAGAAAGAAGGTCATACTATCGAACTATCTAAAAACAAAAAATCATACAAGGTCAAAAACTTCAATAAATACCTGGTCGCAATATAAAGGAGTCGCTAATTCCCATAAAGAGGCACCAAAAAATAATACTTAAAAACATTAACGATCTTATGAACAGGGCAGACACGCAGGTCTGCCCCTACACCTTATTTGCATAGGAGTTAATCATGACTTATTTATTATTTACAGCGCTTATTGTACTATTATCAATAGCATATAATAAAGAAAGCGGTAAACCTGATTTTTCCGGTACCTACATCTTTAATGCACAAAAAAGCAAACTGGAGATCCCAGCCCCTTCCTCCGCAACATTTACTATCGAACATAAAGAACCTCTATTCAAAATAAGCCGCACAATTGTTTTCGATGAAAAATCCGACACGTGGGGCATAGAACTCACCACTGATGGCAGGGACATTATTGTCGAAGAGAGCGAACGCACACTGCATTGCCGTGCTTATTGGAAAGGAGAAGATCTTGCATTTGATACCGCGATCATCATGAAAGACAAGCGTGCAGCTAATTTCGTGCAATACCATCTTTCAGATGATGGAATAACTATCACCGCGACGGAATGCTTCCGTGGCCCCACTAACCAATATGACAACATCTGGGTCCTTTACAGGTCTTAACAGATGCCTGGCACCTTTCAGTTGCAGGTGCCAATCTGCTGTGGATAGCATGGAGTTGAACCTTGCGGTCGCTCATTAGAGGCAGAATCCATGCCATAAGAACCTTCGTTGACACCATCTTGCGCAGCAATCAAATAATAATTACTATCTGCATCAGCAGGAATTTCAATAGAAGTGCCAGATATCGTACAATTTAATGCAACATGGTTATACCCAGCCCATGGTAATGAACCACGGTAAATACCATATGTATGTGAGTAAGAACTGCAACCGCCTCCCAGTGCAGCCCAAAAAACAGTTATATTGTTGCCTGATTTGGTTATCATCATTGTATTCCCTACTCTGCCCGGAGTATCCAATACTAGACAATCATCATTTTGTGCATCGCATTGCTGGTACTTTACATTAGTCGCATAAACATCATCAACATAGATTCCTTCTCCTGCGGTAACATTATCCGTCATGTATCTTATTTCAATCTGCAGTTTTTGTCCGGCAAATGAACTTAGATCAAATATGGAGTCACCCCAAGCGGCACCGGTGCCGGACCATCCCGGATTAGTTCCCATATTGCAGTAAGCTAAATTATCAAAATTCCCTGTTTGATAAAGTTTACCAGATATTGGGCTTAACAATATATGAATAGCACCCTGTACTGCCCATACATTTGCCCTATCGTACCAGTAACCACCGCCCATTGCTTCTATGTCATACCAGTTAGGTATATGCAATTCTGAATTAACAGTTGCTTCTATTTCGGGAGAAACAATAGTATCGCAGTGCAAATTTAGACTCTCGGATGAATGAATACTCAACGTACTTCCGCCCGGATTCACTCTTAGCGTGCTTAAGACCCATGTGCCTGATTCCACTGTCCAGTCATCAAGTCCCGTTTCAAAGGGCCATGTTTTATCCCCAGTTGCTGTATCTGCTTCATAAGTAAAATTGTAGGTATCAAGTGCTGGATTTTGCGCATCTGCCTGAACTGAAATCGCAAAGGTGCCTTGTTGCATGCAGGCAGCTTTATCAGTACTCATTCCAATAGCAACATCAAAAGTAATATCAACACTTGAATTTGCCGGTACTGTCCCAATAATAATCGGCATTGGCGTTGTTATATCAACAAAGGAATGCGGGGAAGTTATGGTCACCTGGGCATTCATCGCATCTGTGCCGCACTCATTTTGCACCGTGACTCTGATAGTGGCTGATTCACAATTATCCATAAATTCATCGCTATCACCACCGCTCGTTGCAATAAGAGTTGCTGAACCGGGTAAATATGACACACAAGGCGGCACAGAAGTGGGCGTAGCTGATGCACAGTTGCTGAGAAGTCCAAGACAACTTGTATTAGAGCCCACCGGCATTACGGTATAATAATATGTCCAGTCGCTAAGCGCTTCATTATCGATATATATTGTTGAAGCAACCGTTGCGAGTTTTATTTTGCCAAAATCACATCCCTTCACTCCGTCTGTTCTCAATACTATGTAAGCTGAAGCACCTGAAACCGGTGTCCAGTTTAGTGCAACGCTATAGTAATCCGGAATTGCAGTCAAAGTTGGAGCTTCAGTCGGACCGCCGGCACACCCACTATTTGTCGGTATAGGTGTAGGACAGGCTATTTCATGCCTGTTGAAAGCATTATAAATGGCAGTCATATGCGGTGTGCCGTTATTCAGATTCCCATCATCATCATCTGCTGCTAACCAGTTAGGATATCCATTTGAAATACTGCAGCCGTCTGAACTGCAAATGCTAGGGCAGGAACAATTATACCAATTTGTTACATTACTACTTCCTATAAATGAAGCTCTGGCTGCTAGTTCAAAAGCCGTCTGTTTATCATAATTAAATGGAGCTGATTGAAAGTCAATGGCTGCTAAATCCCAAATAGCCTCAGCACCTACTATGGCTTCACAAGAAGCCATTCCACCACACGGTCCTCCTCCCGTAGTACCGCAATTTGAACAAATAAAATTGCAAGGTGTATCCGGAACTGGTGTTACATATTTTGTATAATCAATATCATAAGATCCAGTACATTCTG
>MFGW01000186.1:3970-4216 GCA_001780385.1 Candidatus Fischerbacteria bacterium RBG_13_37_8
AGGAGTACCGGGATTTGTAGGACAGGTTATTTGTCCACATCCTTGATCGGATGACATAAAGCCTCTCGCCATGCATGAATCATGCAATCTCAACGATGCAATCATATATGCATACGTTTCAGAAGGATTGCTTATGGAAGGTTGAGAATCGTTATTATCTAGTATGTGCCCCCATTCATGATCGATGATTGAAGCAATCTCACCAGTGTTGGAACATCCACCGCCAGCTCTGTAAAAGTTAATTGA
>MFGW01000186.1:4231-8960 GCA_001780385.1 Candidatus Fischerbacteria bacterium RBG_13_37_8
TGCATTGCAAGTAGCATTGATGTTAGTATTACAGGTAATGTAACTATCGAGCCACACATTATTAAGCCAGCTCCGGACCGTTCTATTAACTCCGGTGACTTCAGCATAACACGTACGTGCAGCAAAAGTATCTCCGGTAGAATGCCCTGACGGAACAGTGCAATTGTGCTGTCCATTGATTCCGCCTAAATCTATATCACCAGAAGCAGAACATTCATTAACTGATCCACAGTTTGCCGAGCCCGTTATCACGTACCTGCCATCCAGGGTCGTACATGCTGTGCCAGATGAATAATCATAAAAACCACCAAGATTGGTAAAATTGTTTGGAGCTGGCATACCTGTATTTACAAATGGCATAGGTGTCTGAGGAACAGCACAACCCGTCGGACAACATTCATCATTCGATATTGGATAGATAGCACCTACTACTCTCTTATTGAGGTATTGATTAAGATCCTGGAAAGAAAGTACCGTCCCTTTCTGCGCATCAATAAGAAGCTCCCATGTATTCACCTGATCTTTTATATGAAATGTATAAACCCATGCTAATACATGATCATATCCTCTTCCAATCATCTCATCTGCTGCAATTTCTCTTTGAGGTGCAATTGGAATAATCTCAAGGCGTGGCTGGGCTAGCATTTCAATTGTCTGAGAGGAGCTGTCCATATTTTGCTTTTCTTGCATTATTTGATCTCTTTTTACAACATTCATGCTGGTGTTTGAACTCAGCAAGTAATTTATCCCAATATAATCAAATCCAATTGTTAGAGCTTGCTCACTATTAATTGCCGGATTCATATTAAGAGCAATATCACCCCACTTCTCTACTCCCCAAAGAATTACATTGCCATGATTAATTGTTAAACTGATAAAAGCATCACGTACTGGAATTCCATTTACTTGCCTTGTAACAGAAACCTGCCATAAATAGTCAGCAGGATGCCCAACTCTAATAATTCCTATTTCATCTTGCTTCATCCCAAACAATATTGAGTATTTCCCAAGAAACCATCTGCAAGCATCTGCTACCACATTTTCTGTTATAGCGCTTACTTCATAGCCTAATATTTGAGACAGAGATTCCATGCTAATATGATTATTGTTTCCTGTTCCCGGTAACAGCGGAATAGCTTGAGTGATTGAAACAGGTCTCCCTGAACGTGTATCAATATGCACAAAACCATCTCCATGTGTCGATATGAACGATCGCCAATCATCTTTATTTGATAATCGGTTAATGATCTGTCCTAATGGTACTTGAGTCTGACTGACATACAACGCACCACTTCTGAATTCTTTACTTTCTGTCGCGCTTTTGTCTGTTTTCTCCTTAAAAGCATCCACAGTAGTAAAAGTCAATAAAACCAGACAACAGCTAATCCAGATAGGTAAAATGTTTCTGCCTGAGTGTAAAGTTTTCATAATACCCCCTTATTCTTTTACAGGTAAATCCTTTGCCCGAATTCACCATAGTTTCTTCCTCTATAAATTAATTACATACTAAATATAGCTGATAAAAATCACTTTGTCAATAAGTGCTTTCCGGTGCCTTGCACCAAGTTTCACAGTGAATCATTGCAGCAATAATCAACGGCGATTGTTTTATAAGCAATATAAGTCGATGTCAGTACATCATTGAAGCTTGTGCTTGTGGGGCTTCCCAGCGGCATCCATGCTGACGGGAACGATGCATCGTAGGATATAGAACCATGCACACGATAATTTGAAAGATCGGGACATGATACGGCAGTCCAACTGATAACAGCATTGCCACCTGATTTTGCAACGAGTAACGTATTTCCTAATGACGGGCATGGTGTTACATCTACCCAATCCATCGCATCTGCGCCTGCTGTTTCTGCTGATAGTCCGCATCCATTCACATAACGCAATGTGTAAGTATATATTTGTCCGTTATTGCCAGTATTATCGGTTCCGCAATCGGGACTGGGTGGTGTGGTGCATATGGTTGAGCCATCGCGCAGTATCTCGTAGTACCGGTTTCCATAACCATTATCTCCCCAATCAGCAGGATCCACTGCCCTGGTAACGGTAACGCCAGTATCAGCACATCCATCATTATCCACTGCATTGAATATCTTCTGCAATATCTCCGGTTTTCTCGTGCTGTGCGCAATACGGTTCATCTCCTGCTGTAGCTCTTTTCCCGCTCATTACTATTCCCCACTTCATCTCCAAAGCATTTGTTTTCTGCAATATATCGTTTACCTTTTCCTTCACCTGCGACCTGCTCATGACAGATTCAAAAGATGGTTTGGGTGCTGGATTTTCTTTTGGCCAAATTCGGTGATTCCAATAAATACGTTCAATTTTTTCCTGACAGGCTACCCGTTCTTCATATGTTAGTGAAGGAATCACTTCTTCTAATTCATCCACTACAGAAAAGATGATAAATTTCAACAACTATGTTTTCTCATTCCCTATCCCCTTCTTCTGTGCAAGAATGAATAGATGGTCATTCCATAGTTTCGGTCGCAATGCCCTGACTATGCTGGATTTCCATGGATGAGGTCCGATATTTTTTACCATGGTTTTTATGATGCTGAAATGATGACTATTGAGTAAATCAATGACTTCCTGGAGCGTGTATTCACGGTTGTGCCGTCCATATATCCCGTTGGGAGAATAATCATCATAAATATTTATATTTTTCAGCAGGAATACTACATTATAAATACGGGTAACATTGGGTGTGGTAAGAATCAAGTAACCACCCGGTTTCAATACACGATGTATTTCAGAAAAAGCAAAATCCGGATTCAAGATAAGATGCTCCAGAATTTCACAAAATAAAATGCTGTCAAAGAAATCATTTTCGTAGGGAAATTGATCCACCTCAACATTGAAGTGCGCAAAGTGGAAATCATGTGCCTCATCAGCCCCAGTTACTTTTTGTGTATGGATACCATTATCAGCAGAATTACCAAAAAAATTCGCAAGTTGCATTTCAAAATCGAAATACTTTTTTATGAGAAGTGTCATATAGTAAGGATTAGCACCCAATTCCAAAACCTTGTGTACGTTCTGCGCATGCAGGAATTGAAGCAATTCCAGGACATATTGTATCCTTTTGAATGAAGCAGTAATGTACTTTTCTGCATCTGCAGGATCAGGAAAAATAGTAGAGAATTGCTGTAAGTACTTCTTATTCTCATGTGCAGATGCAATTTTTTGCATAGTCAACTCACGGTCATTATGAGCATTCCGGAGGAATGCGTAATAATCCGTAATGGATTATGCTTCTAATCCGTTAGGGATTGTCACGTTTGCCTCCGGCAAACTCACAATGACAATAATCCCTATTTCTTTATTTCATTAAAAATTGCTTCGACCAGCCGGGCTTCCTCTTCAGTAAATTCTTTCTTGATTTCATCTATTGGTTTACCAGCTGCTGCCAGTTCTTTTATTTTATCCTGCATTGATTTCATGAGCGAGATATGTTTTTGAATACCTTCCCGGTCAGTCATTTCATCATGTCCCATGCAAAAATGCTCGGCTGGCAGAGCATCAAGCATCCTGTTCAATGCAACCACATGCTTGAATGAATTACCGCCTTTGTAAGCATGAATTAACTGTGAGCGTTCTAAAAATGTTTGATCGCCAATAAATACTGTCTTCTCTTCTGGAAAATAGACTACTGTATCACCAGTTGTATGCCCGACTCCAAAGTACCATAATTCAACTTTCTTATCGCCAAACCAAAGCTCCATTTTTTCTTTATAAGTGATAGCCGGAACATAGGAAGCAAGATCAGGTTCAGTCCAGTGTGAAGACGAACCATCACGCTGTGGAACAAAGAATTCCTTCCGGCAGTTTTCATGTGCGATGATTATTGTACCTTTCGGGAAAAATTGATTCCCATGCGTGTGATCACCATCGCTATGCGTATTAACCAGGTATTTCACTGGTTTATCAGTAACACTTTTGATAACTGCCAGTTCTTGTTCAACTGATGGCTTGTCCATTTTAGCATCGATAACCAGGACAGCAGTATCTCCAATATAAAATCCGCCATTAGCACCTTTGCCTCCAAGCAGTTCATATAAATTATTCGATATTTTCTTTAGTGCAACTGGTCCTGGTTCGTTCTTCTCTGCTTTGCATCGAAGGGCTGTTATATGCCCTCCTATAACAATAATGCATGCTATTATAAAAACATACGCTAACATCTTTCGCATCTTAAAACCTCCAGTTCTAATAAAATGTTATTTTATTATAGCATAATACCTGAAAAATGGAGTCGGGCAAATTCCCGTGTTGGTAATAATGCGATTGGGGCCTGGGCTGCCTTCACCTGTCCCGTTGTATCCGACGACTAAATACCAATAGAAGTTTCCGGGGATTGGGCTGGTAGTAAGAATTGCCCCAGTTGTTGTCCCAACACCGTCGTACGAGCGGCAAGCTTGTGCCCCTGCAGGCAGATTTGATAATTCAATAGAATCACCCCTGTAAACACGATATGCATTTGCACAAATCGCTGGTGCCCATGTGAGAGTGTCTTTACTTGTTCCTGTCCAGATTAGAGAGTTATTCGGAACTTCTGATGGAGCAAGGCAAATGATAGTGAGATCATAATTTTGAATTCCAGTACATAAGTTAATATCTGTAGCCGTTACGGTGAAATTGAATATTCCTGCGGTTGTCGGCAAACCGGAAAGAATGCCTGAGGATGATAGTAAAATACCATTAGGCAATGCTCCTG
>MFGW01000186.1:9072-17948 GCA_001780385.1 Candidatus Fischerbacteria bacterium RBG_13_37_8
ACAATTACCAGAGTATTCATGAGCACCGATATCATAAGCTACCCCTTGCGGCCTTGATATACCTTCATAATCCACCGTAATGCCTGTGGTAAACCCTGCATTTACAGCTGGACTTAGAGCTTGAAGATGAAAATCCCCGGTAGCAATGTTTACAAATAATGGATCTTCATTGACACAATCTATCTCCCAGACAGGACAAGTACCAGCATTGTATACAAGGTCGTTGTTGGCAGCATTGAAAACTGAAGGATCAATACCCGGTCCAAACATAAAGTAAATTTGTCCAGTTTCTGCATATAAGATGTTATCCTGCATAGTTATTAAGCCTGTACCAGCCCGCTGAATATATAATTGTGCATTACCATCAAAACCAGGCGTACCATTGTTATAAAGCACATTATTCTGAATTATCACCGTTCCCTGGGGATCATCAACGCGTAAGCCTGGGTCACCTGCACCAATGATGATGTTGTTGTAGACATAAACAGTGCCAAGAACATCAGTATTGCCATCGCTCCCTCCTAAAACAATGTTGTTTAATTCGGAACCAGAGATAAGATTATCATGAATACTAATATTATCCATAAAATCACCGTCCACATGGCCAAAAAGTTGAACACCTCGTCCACCGTTATGGTCTTGGACATGGTTCCATCCAATCTCGATATCCTGGTTGATTCCAAAACCCCCTACGTAAATGCCGTGGTGGAACTTGACATCCGGAGTACCGTTATTGTAAAGAAAATTACCAAGTATTTTGATCATACTGGTATCTCCATTAACACCTATCGTTCCACTGTCATCATATGCACCATCATACAAATAGTTGCCAATTACACGATGTCCAATGCCAGTCACCGGTATCGGACTCCATGATTGAGTAAACGTCAGATTAGCAAATACGTAGTAATTGCGTGGCTGTCCTGATGTATCCAAAAGAATTCCGCGCCGTGCAGCAGGATTGGCAAGAACAGGACTATCTCCTGGATATCCAATATAGCCGATCGGTCGGTCAATCGTGCCGTTAGCTGCTGTATCTGCATCAAGAATGAGAATTGTATCCCAGCTAGGATTTGATGGATCTATAGTACTAAAAGTACCTCCTTTAATATAAACAATGTCCCCGTCAAGCATTACTTCGCGGGGTCGATAAATGGTTTCAAATGGTTCTGCATACGTACCGGGATTTGAATCATCTGCATTAGGCGCTGACGGAATAACAAAATAGATTGATCCGCTACGCACAGTGAATGGTAGTGCATTGCTTGCACTACCATTGACAGTAACGATAATGTTCCCGGTAATAACATTCGGCCCAGGTTGAACTACGATCATGTCCAAATTACGAGCAATTCCATTATTCTGTCCCCAAATAACATAATTCGCTACTTCTATCCCACCAATACTAACAGTCGATGTCCCTCGCGTTGCACCAAAACCTTCCCCATAAATGGTAATGAAAGCCCCAAGATTATCTTGACCTCCTGTATTGGGACCGCTTATCAGGTCAGTAAAGAACAATGCAGGACCTATGCTGTTCGGTAAATTCAGCGCCTGTGTCAATAAAGCATTTTCCTGACACTGTCTATTCCCAAGTTTCCTAAAACAATTATCCCCGTGAATTCTTTCTGCCTGAACCATTGCATTAAGTAAAATCAAAGAAATTGTAGCAATCACTACTCTTCTCAAAATACTTCTAACCATTCTTATGCTCCTTTCAGCATCATCCTCAATCTTTCATGCTCATCCACTTATACTCTACACACAAAACATTTCATCATTATACATGAGCATCAGAATAATTTCAACTGACATGATAGGGGACAGGTGTTTACAAATTTGTAAACATGTAAATGCCTGTCCCCCTCCATTAATCGCAGGTGCCTATCTGCTGATTGAGGCAGGGCATGGATGCAGGCGGGCGCTGCGTAGCATCAGTATTTAAACCGTACGAGCCTTCCTGATTATTGTTCTGCGCTACCACCAAGTAATAATAACTACTTGTGTCAGCAGGAATAAGTGCATTCGTCAAACCTCCGGTTGTGCAAACAACAGACGAATAATTATACCCCATCCAGGGTAATATGCCACGATAAATGCCATAATCCTGAGTTTGACATGTCCCACCGGGGGGACTCCAGCTCAGTTCTAAATCGGCGCCGGCTTTTGCTATAGTAAGAGGTGTTCCGCTATAATTATCATTATCGGGTATTGCGCCGGGAGCTGATCCGGAAATACAGTAGTTCCATTGAATAGTCACCTCATCGATAAACCATCCTTCCAGTGGCACCGATTCATCGGTTGCAAAGGCATATCTTATTGTCATATTCCCGCCTTCAAATGAGGACAAGTCAGCTCTGTACTGTTGCCAATATGTTCGATTACCGCTGAAACAGGTTTCAGCCGGACCAATGCATGAGGATGTTTCCGAGTTAGTAGTACCGGGGTAACCGGGTGTCAGAGTAAGTTTATTCCATGCACTGCCGTCAGACGATGCTTCAACAATACCACCATCCCAGCCATTCTCTATGTTGAAATATGTCCAGAAGAATAATTGCGGATTGCTATTTGCTGGTGGAGCGAGAAAATTTGTAAGCGTGAGCGTATCACATTGATTATTGACATTGCCGGAATGTGTTGAATATACTCCGTTGTGAGTCTGCGTGGTTGACCAATTCCATGCACCTGATACTGTCCAGTTATTAAGTCCGGATTCAAAGTTATCGCTGAATGCGGTTACAATTGTACCGGCAGGAGTTGCGTTCTTTCTGATTAGATTTTCATCTAAATTGCCGCTGTTGCAGGGACCGTTGCCGTTGCTGGTGGAATCTTCAGCGCGAACAATGTAAAAGTAGGTTGTAGCGAAATTTACATTGGTATCGGAATAGTTAATTGAAGAAATACAAGAAGCGATCAGGTTGGCAGGTGAAGGAGTAAAATTTGGATTGGTGCTTCGATAGATAGCATAATTGACATTAGTACCAGAGGTGCAGGTTGAAGTGGCAGAATTCCATAAAAGATTTATCTGGCATGTCGAGGAAGCAGGGCTGTAGGCGGATTGCAGACCTGCAAATATAGGCGGAGTTGTGCAGGTAGGAGAAGCATTCTGACATGATGATGCAGAATATATGTTTACATCATCTATCCACCAGCCACCAAGTGCAACACCGGGATCTGATTCAAAATTAAACCTCACATTGAATTTTGCGCCTGCATAAACAGAAAGGTCAGACTCATATTCAGTCCATGATTCATTAAGACCCGAAAATGACGGTATTTGAGTTTGATCCATACAGTCAAAATATGGATTAGATAGCACCGGGTAATCGGGAATCAAGGATAAAGAATCCCATGTAATTCCATCCGAGGAACCCTGAACGATACCAAAATCAAATGCTGTTTCTGTGCGATGACGTGTCCAGAAATGTAGCCGTGGCAGTTCAGTGGATGGTAAAATGAGACTATTTGCTGTTTCAATAGTATTGCATTCACTTGAATCCAAATTCCCTGAAAATATTGAATATAAGCCGCTATGAGCATAGGTATTATTCCATACCCAGCCGGCAGAAATTATCCAATTTGCTAATCCGGATTCGAAGTCATCGCTGAAGAGAGTTGTGTTTACAGGACCAGTAGGAGAATTTCTCATCTTTTCTGTATTGTTGTCAATGTTACCGCCATTGCAAGGGCCATTACTGCCGGATCTCGAATCTTCGGCTCGTACAATATAATAAAATGTAAGGCCGGAAGCTACATCATTATCAGTAAAGGATGTACCTGTTCTGCAAGTAGTAAGTTGATTATCGGGAGCTGGAATAAAATCAGGATTCGTGCTCCGGTAAATAGTATAGGTAATTGAGGGGTATCCAGAGCAACTTGAAGTTGCGTTATTCCAATAAATTTCCATGGAACAGGGATTCACTTTGTTATTCACTACTGCTGTAATTCCGTCGAAACATGGTTCAAAAGAACATACTCCAATGGTAGTGACAATTGCTGAATTACCGGGCATAGATTCGCACTGGTCGAAGGCAGTGACATTATAAGAATAAAACATGCCTCCTTCTACAGTAGTATCGACATAGGATGTTGCGGTTACATTGCTTGCGATTAGCTCTGACACCCTTTTATTACATAATGTATACATTCTATAAACATTATAACCTGATGCTCCTGGAACCGACGACCAGCTCACAGTTACTTCATTTATTCCGGTAGCGCTTGCAGTTATGTTTGAAGGCGATTGAATTGTGCATTGCACGCAATAAATCGCCCCGCTGTTATGTGGACCGCGATAATTTCCTCCCCAAATAATCATTTCAGAACCTGTCCAAACGGCAGTATGATAGCTTTTCCAAAAGGGGGCATCTGCAAGTGTTGTCGATTTCCAGTAATCTATATCAGGATTAAATCTACCGCCTGTCTCTGTCCATATTCCGCCCCAGATAATCATTTCGGTGCCGCTCCAGATTGCTGTTTGCCAGGCTCTTGGTTCCGGTGCACTATTTTGAGCAGTAGATTTCCAGCTATCGGTGCCCGGAACATATTTTTCAATAGTATTAAACGAATCATTTCCTTCTCCGCCGCCCCAGATAATCATTTCTGTACCTGTCCAAACAGCGCTGTGTCCGCTTCTTGCTTCCGGTACATTTATCAAAGAAGTATCGGTCCATGAATCTGAAGCTGGATCGTATCTTCCGCCCGTGTTATAACCACCCCATCCTCCCCAGACAATCATTTCCGTACCTGTCCATATAGCGCTATGATAATTTCTTGCTGTTGGTGCATTTATCAAAGAAGTATCGGCCCATGAATCAGTAGTCGGATTATATTTTCCTCCATTATTATAAAGGGTATAGAAGCCAGCGTACCCTCCCCAAACTATCATTTCTTCCCCGCTCCATACAGTGGTATTAAATATCCTTGCTAAAGGTGCTCCGCTGGTTGATGTAGATAACCAAGTCTCAGTCATTGGATTGTATCGCCCACCTGTGTTTAGCCCTCCTCCCCAGATAATCATTTCCGTTCCTGTCCAAACAGCAGAAGGCACAACTCTGGCTTGCGGAACATTTTCCATCGAAGTGGGCGTCCATGAATCAGTTCCGGGATCATATTTACTCCCGGAATTTAGATTCGTATAATATCTCCCCCCCCATATAATCATTTCCGTTCCATCCCACACAGCACTATGGTAATAACGCGGTTCTGGCAAACCATTTGATGAAGGAGCAACCCATGTATTGCTTGGAGGATCGTATCTTCCGCCATCGTTTACGTAAAACGTACCATATTGACCTGCAAAGCCGCCCCAGATTATCATTTCCGTACCAGTCCATATTGTTGAATTATAAATCCGTGCTATCGGTGCAGAGAGCATACTCGTATCGGTCCATGTACCAGTAGCAGGATTGTATTTTCCTCCGGTAGAAAAATAATTTGAGTCATCACGACCACCCCATACAATCATTTCACTTCCTGTCCATGCCGCGCTATGATAAGCTCCTGCAAATGGTGCATTAATACTCGTAATACCATTCCAAACATCGGTACCTGGATCATATCGGCTTCCATTTCTGAAATAATTTGTACCGTTATAACCACCCCATATGAGCATTTCTGTGCCAGTCCATACTGCTGCATGGTAAGCTCTTACGGAGGGTGTATAATAATCAATAGCAATCGCAGTCCATGTATCTAAACCTGGATTATATTTTCCTCCGTTATTATAATAAGTTGAGCCATTAAAACCTCCCCAGACCATCATTTCTGTTCCTGTCCAAACAACGCTATTACCCTGTCTTGCCGAAGGGGTTCCTGCCGTTGAAGTGGCAACCCAGCTATCAGAAACAGGATCATATCTTCCACCTGAACTATCATTGCCACCCCAAATTATCATTTCCGTTCCTGTCCAAACTGCACTATGATTTGATCTTGGAGATGGTGCGCCAACATTTAAAATTGCTTCCCAGCTATCTGTAACGGGATTATATTTGGCACCTGTATTTGTATTATTGTCCTGCCCCAGGTTACCTCCCCACACGATCATTACCGTTCCGCTCCATACGGCAGTATGATCTCTTCTTGCAGATGGTGCATCAATCAAAGATATAGGAACCCAGGTGTCAGTGCCCGGATTGTACCTCCCTCCTGTATTGAATAAATGCCATGAGCTTGTTCCTACGCCGCCACCCCAAATTATCATTTCTGTCCCCGTCCACACCGCACTATGATATCCCCTGCGTTCCGGTGAACCAATTATCGGTATCCATGTATCATCATTTGCACACGCAGAATTTATCACCGGCACAAGCTTATATTGATATGATATTTCTGGAACGCTTAGCGGAACAATATCTTTTATTTGAGACCACCACTGATCAAATGGTACTTTCTGCCATACAACTACCGCAGTTTTTATCTTGTCGGTACCTTTTTCGATAACTGCTTCTGCATACAACTGATTTTCATCCTCACGCAAATTGCCTATTTTCCCAACAGGCAATTCATTTAATCTATTCCATTCCACTTCATCGCACACTATCTCTTCCTGCGATTTTAGTGATATCGCTGATTCCCGTTTTTGCATTCCGTTTTTTGCATAAACTATTTCTGAGAATATCCCATTTGTGTATTTCATGTGCTCCGCCGAAGAATATTCTTTTAGTTCGGCACTTGCTTTCGCCTTTAAGCTTCCATGAAATCGTTCATCAAAAGCATACCAGCTCCGCACAAGTCTATCTGCTAAAATAGGACGCGCAAAACATTCCGCAATTTTGGACGGATTATTATTCAGTGCATTCCATATTTCTTTGATGAGCGATGGATTTTTTGTCTGCATTGCTATTCGCTCAATTTCTGCTTGCAGCTGTTCTCCCGTGATAGGTCTTTGCCAATACATGTATAGCACATTAGATTTTCTTAAATCATTTTCCACTTTCGATCGCAGTATTTCTTCAAGCATGACATTCTCAAATAAAGGTTTGGGCGTTTTGTTATCTTTTGGCCAAATTCTATGTTCCCAGTAGATTCGTTCCACAATTTTTTTACATTGCATGCGTTCTTCATACGAAAGAGATCGTGCTTGCAGGACATCGGTTGAGAATACAATAAAAAGAGCCACAATAACTAAAATGCTATTAATAAATAAGAAATTGTTGCATGTTTTTTGCAGAAGTATTTTCATATTCACGCACTCCTTATATACTACCATTTTATAGATAAAGAAATATAATTTCAACCCAATAGTTCCACGGATACATCAAAGTCGGCGCCAGATGTAGAGCAGGGCTCATTTTTCACAGAATTTTTCTTTTTGATAACGCTAATATAATGTTACACTTGCGCCGACTTTGACGATGCCGTGCCAATAGTTCAATTCCAGTAAAAAAATATTAATGGAATCTATTTTTTGATAAATTGAGGATGAAGGAGTACTCTATTGAAGCAATCCCAGTTCTCTGTCATTGTGAGTTTGCCGGAGGCAAACGTGACAATCTGTAATGGACTATTAGAAGCATATACATTACGGATTATTACGCTTTGCTTCGCAAAGCTCACAATGACAGTGCCATCAAGAATTGCCACGTACGGGCGGACAAGCAGTTCCGCCCCTACAGTTTATATCTGCTATTGACAAGCAATTTTAATTAAGAGTATCCTTTGATTTCAAGGAAACCTTGAATTTTGTGTTTACACAAATTAATAAAAATGAAGACAAAGCATTATTTTTTGCTAGTTCTGCTGTAGGGGCAGACTCCCTACAAAAACAGGAGGTAATTGAATGAACAAATCTTATACTGCAATATTGATTTGTGCGGTGATGCTGGTTGGTCTTCTGGTTATTATTTCTGCTGAAGAGAAAAAAGGACCACCAGACAAGAATTTTTATGAGAAAAGCCTTCACTTTACAGCTAATGGCTTACGATACTGGTACAGCAAAGAACAGGGTGGCATGGAAAAAATAACAGGAGTACCTATCGAAGAAGTGAATTGCACAAAATGTCACGTGGAATCATGTGATGCCTGTCATGTAAAAGAAGTAGATGGCAAGCCATTCTATTCGACAGATGTAGCGCGTAGTGAAGCGCCTTGTCGTGAATGTCATGGCTACGGTGGACCACAAAAGGACGAAGAAGGAAAAGAAATACCGATAACCGATGTGCATTTTCTGAAAGGCATGAAATGCATGGATTGCCACACTATACGTGAAATACATGGTGACGGCACACTCTATAATTCCGCCGCACAGGAGGGTGCACTCGATGCAAAATGCGAAAATTGCCACAGTAAATTAACAAAGAGCGCCAGTCATTCGGTTCATAAAGAAAAATTGGATTGCCTGGCATGCCATGTGCTCGAAAGACCTTCCTGTCATAATTGTCATTTCGATACACGTATTGCAGAGAAAAAGAGTAAAGCGCTCCAATTTAAAAATCTGCATTTCCTGGTTAATCAGAAAGGGAAAGTAACTCTCGCCACTATGCTGACATTTGTCTATAAGAATCAGCCGATGATTTCATTTGGACCTAAATTCACCCATGATGTGCGAAAAGAAGGAAGAAAATGTGATGATTGTCATAATGCTGAATTACTGAAAAAAGTCAAGGATAACAAGCTGGTTCTTGCAACATATGAGAAAGACGAAATGAAAAATGTGGAGGGAGTAATACCGGTGGTTGATGGATTTAATTGGAATTTGTTCTGGTTGAATTTGGAAAATGAAAAATGGGTGCTCATTACAAATGCTCCGGCGCCAATCGTTCGTTATTCCCGTTATTGCACACCCCTGACACAAGAACAACTTGATAAAATGATCACCGTTTCTAAAAGAAAAAAATAGAAGCAATACATAAAAGGTACATAAATAAACGCAATGG
>MFGW01000186.1:17957-27250 GCA_001780385.1 Candidatus Fischerbacteria bacterium RBG_13_37_8
CAGCTTCCGTACCTAAAAAGAAACGATCATGGAGGCGGCGGGCTCAAAATGATTATTTATAAAAAATTACGCGGCATCTTTGGCACGTATGGTTTGCCAAAGGGACGTAATCCAACACTTGTGGTCATGGATGCAATTAATGAGAAAATATTTTCTGAATTGCAGGCATACTTAGGCGACCTTGCCGGATCGCTTGAGGTAGTAAAACAATTTCCGGGAAATCCCGTGCCTGAAATAATAATACTCAGCATGCAACGTCGTTATTTCAATCATGTCATGCCTGAAATAGAAAAATTATTGAACCAGGATCCGGAAAAAGTAGCAAATGTCTTTCCCGTTCTTCAGCCGCTTTTGACGAAAAAAAGTGGCGAACTGAGAGACTATTATCTGAATGTTGCCAGTTGGCGCCTGATGACCGAAGAAGCCAAGATGCTTAAGGATGAGCTAGTGAAAGCTGGATTTTATGCCATGATATTCAGCGTTATTGTTATCGGACCTAATGCAATACAGGTGTATGAAAAAATTAAATCTATCTCCGAAAAAATAGATAAAGTATATGCAGCATCCGGTTTTATCCTGGAAACATGGAATTTCTGCACATTACGAACTGAATGTCTTGAGTTTTTCATACTTACCAATCGTGCTATTGCCGGCGGAAGTGTAACGTCAGAACTGGAACTGAATTTCATCACACCTGCTTATGCGCAAGAATATAATGGAACACCTGAATCTGCACCGCCAACGCTCATAACGGTAAGTTCTGATGATCTGCAATTACAAAACAGCAGGATTCCTTTCCAGGCATTGGAACGCCTGACGTCAAACGTAGTTCAATTCCAGCAATGGGAATGGAACTATGATGCAACCATGTTAAGGTTATTCGCACAGAGCGCTAAAACAAGCAAAAATTATATGCGTGAACAAGCAATCTTTGATGAACGGTTTGAATATTTATTAATGATAGCCAGTATGAGTGATGATAATCCGATCTCTGGCGATTCTGCCGCTAAATGGCAAGCAGCAGTAAAAGAATTGATCACTGCAGGAACGGGCGTGGATAAAGCAGCTTCTAAATTATACAAGGATGGCACTGCCTTGCCTTCGCCTGACACATACGATGAACCTGTTACTATCAAGCAATTAAAGAAATTAGCAAAAATGGAGACCACGTCAGACAGCAGCAGATTCTCTTTCATGTGGATAGTGTATGGATTTATTTTATTTGTGGTGATAGGTGGTTCAGTTGTGGTAATACTATTATTTTATAAACGCAGGAGTGTACCCGCAGCATCAACTGTGCAAGCGACGGCGGAAACGACTCAACGTGCGGTCAAGCATGCGGTTGCAGGAAGTGTCAGTCAGCCGGCTGCGCAACCAGCCTATTATTTATTGCTCTCCACGGGAGGGGAATACCTGCTTCAATACAGTCAATATTCCATCGGGTCTGGACCAGGGGCTAACATACAAATTACCGGTGCCGGAGTCAAACCAGTACATGCAGTAATCAAGTATTCGAATGAGCATAATATGTGGTGGGTATATAGTCCTGATGAGCAAGCGGATATACTGGTGGAGGGCGAAAATGGCACTTCATTCTGGCTCTACCCGGATACGTCGTTTACTATTGGTTCTATATCGGCAAAAATAGTTGTGCATTAGCAGGATTCAAGTGCAGGCGAGTGAATTGTTCGTCACCAGGTTTCACCGTTCACTATTCACTTATCACTGTTTAACTGCTTGGGTATAAGTGGTTTCTATTTTGAGAATCTGGTGATAAAAAGATATAAAATCCTTTGCTTCATCTAATGGTATGATGTTGTCCTTGAGGGAAAAAAGACGTTTTATCCTGAGGAGATTACCTTCCTGAATAATTTCAAGCTTATAGTCTGCATGTGGATTAGTAAATTCATGCACGACAGGATTTTTCTGTAAAGCAAATCCTTGAGGAAGTTGAATAATATGCCTGGCGCTTTCTGAAAAAGCGTAAGGAAAAACAACGGGCAAAGTACGTTTCTCTTTTACGAAGGGATTTCGGCTAATTCGCATAAAAAGAACCGGATTAAAAACCAGGATGCTGCGGAGGTCTTGAGCATAGCCACCGGATTTAATTTTATAATCAATAATGAATGGTTCGTTATTTTGTTTTGGAGGAGTAATTTTAAAATCAGACAGTTCCGGACTAATGAATTCATCAAGTTCATTTAATAAATCATTGAGCATTTCTTGTTTGTTGCGATAATTATTATGTGCAAGTTTAAGGTATCTTTCAGCACCGTAATAGTAATGTTTTGCGCTTCCCGACAGGTTGCCAATATCGTCGAGTACAAATTGTCCGATGATTGAATGTGTATTTTTCTGAAATGAATTATCCGGCAAGGATACTAATACATAATCAGGAGAGCCGAGTACTAATCCTTTCACACCTTGCAGGTGATAAGAAAGGGAGCCGAAGGGAGTGAATCTATCTGTGGGATCAAAAAATAGAAGATTACTCCCCGGCATTAATGCCTCAAAATCATTATCAGAACCAGGCAATTCAATTGCAACAATAGCATGTGCGAACTGAAAAACAGAAGGAAATTTTTCATCGATCCAGCTTAATTCACGAGGCGAGCAAAGAACTGAATGAGCTTTTACACCAATATTTTGAAGCATGGCAGTAAGAAGAGTAGCTTTATCCTTACAATCACCAAACATCACGGATAGAGTACTATCAGCTTTATGAGGTATATAACTGCCCTTGCCAATTTCTATTGCGACATACCTGATTTCTTTCTGTACATATTCAGATAGTTTTCTTATTTTTTCCAATGGGGTTTCAGTACCTGTGAAGAGCGCTTTTACTTTTCGTTCTATGGAGGGACAAGGTTCAGCTTTGCGTTGGTAAACACCGCCTATATCTTCAGAAAGGTACTTCCAGCTTGTAATTGAATGATGTCCCGGATATTCAAACATTAGTCCTATTTCAATATCGGTCATGCTTTCGGGCGGCGCAAATCCTTCATCCGGTATTTTATCAACATTCTGAAAAATGATTTGATACGTATTACTTTCAACTTTTACCATCGGCACTTGTTCAAAATTCTTGATGATATATTTTACTTCCCATCCAGAAGGTATCGTAACCAGAATATTAATCATCTCTATTGGAAACTCGCGGGAAAATACAATCATATGTTGACGGTGACTCATTTCTTTTTCAGTCGTATATTCAAATATTACTCTCTCTCCTGTTTTGACATCAGGTATTCTATAGCCGACTTCTTGAATATCCGAGTATAGTGAATCGGGACTGTAAGGTCGTTCATAGCGATGTTCTCTGCCAATTTCTTTTTGTTTTTCATCGTCTGATAATCTCCATGCTTGAAATAATTTCACACGTTGTTGCGATGATTTTGTCGTCGATAACATAAACGTTTGGATTTCTTCATTGACAGCAAGATGGATCGTTTTTCGCTGAACTGATAGCCGTAAAGGTTTTTCCATCAATGTAACATGGATCATATCATTAAGGACAATCATACGAGCATCAGTATCAGGGAAAGAATGTTTAGTTGTAACTTCATCTGCATTAACAACAGCGGCAAACAAAAGCATACAGAGTAATAAAAAAGCAAGCAGGCACCTATTCATTTAGATTTTTCCTTTTTAGTAAATACAAAGGTAATCTGGTCTGAGCGTTCGATGAGACTCCAGAATTTTTTTGCTTCCAGGTATTGTGCTGCAGGCAAGCAATCAAAGTTCCATTCTACAATTCTCTCTGCAACTATATAACCCTGGTCATTCTTTGAAAAAGTGAGATTGTATTTTATTGCAGGAATACTGGTGGTCACATTGCGCGGCAGTTCTATAATATCATAGTTCTCCGGCAGGACAATCTCTATGGTATTTACATCTGTGTGTCTCTCCTCTATGCAGAGCGCATTATTGCGACGCGGCGTAAGAAACATATCTTTTTCAATTGGATCAAATAGAGGAATTTTATAGATGATTTGTTCTGCTTGCAGGGATTCATCCTTGTAATAATAGCTGTATTCGATTCTCAATGGCTGCTCGAATTCATTAAGATTAATGACGGTATAGGTATCCAATGTTATTGCAGGATTAATTTTTTTTAATTCCTCCCCCTTATCTTTTTTCAGTTGATTTTCCTGTTTATCTTGCAGATTCTGACGCCAGCTTGCTTGAAGTACACCTTTAACAGCAGTATGAACATCTATTTTCCGCATTCCGTCAGTATCCAGAATTATTTTCCAATCAGAACGGAACTGGTTATCTGTTGATTGGCTTGCTGGAGTTGTAACAAATTCTGGTTTCTCGGAAACCATCATTACAGTAACATCTGAAAAAGAACCGGGCAACGAATTGTATGGCAATGCATAGGTTCCCGGACTGAAAAATCGGTAACTATCATCCAGTTTAACGACAGCAATTGCATTGGTGAATTGCCATTTGCTGGGAAGTTCCTTGTGAAAGGTTCCTTCATCTCTATTGACAAGAAATCCAATATAACCTGGCAGGTTGAGCGACTTCGCTGCTGAAACAAATAACATATTAATATCATCCTGGAAACCACACCTGCATTTCACAAAATCATCCACAGTCTTCCTTGTTTCATCAGCCATTGATTCAATTATATCATAGCTGAGATTGTGAAAATCCTTTTGCAAGAGCTGATAGATTTTCTTTAATTTTTCTTCATTATTGATTTTCTCGCCTCTAATTTGCGAAGTAAGAGTTTTTAATGCCGAGTCTTTTTTCATGATTTTTTTATATTTATCGAATGCTTCTTTTGCTGCATCAGTCCAGAATTCTTCGCTTGAATTATAACGTTTATCCGTATAAAAAAAAATACCGGTAGCTTTTACCATTGAATCAGGTGGACTGTAATCCTCACTGATTAAACCTGGAATATCTTTCGCCACGACAAGAAAACCATACTCGACACGCTCCGGCTGCACCAATGGACTGAGTCCAAATCCGCGCCAACCAAGCGAATAATGCTCTGTTGGTATTAATAAGTACCGTACCTCTTTTGTATATATTTCATCCTGGATCGGCAGCAAGATAAGATACCTCGGTTGGTGTCTTCGATGATAAATATATTCCACGATACATCCGGGTTCGGCTCCCGGAAATGTAAAACTTTTAGCTTTTGTTTTAAATTTTTTGCCTTTACTCCATTCCTTGTCAAAAATATGCTGTTCTGTCAATTCAATAATAGAACCATCTTTTCCAATGGTTCTTCCTTTAATATCGGTGATTTCATTATTTTTAAACGAAGGGATTTCCACGGTAGCATATTCCAATCCTTTTGACGTAAATATTTTTATGCGAACATGTTCTTCATAGTGTGGACTTTTAAAAGTATCATCTATAATTGACTCACGCAATAGGATCATGGCGCTTTCATCCGGATTTGCAGGATTATTTGTCATTTGCAATTCTTCGGGCGCCGGCATGGTGAATGAGAGCTTTTTTGCCTCACATAAAAAAGCGCCAGACAATAGTATGACAGTAAGCAGTATCATGCACCTATTCATTTTCATGAGCCTCCTTGCACATAATGTTTTATTTTATCAATAGCTGCCTCCAAGGTCAAGATAAATTCATCTATTGACCGTAAAAATAATTTATGATACATCTTATTAGTATAAAGGAAGTTCATGCGTGATAATGACAAGGAAGCACAAATCATATCTAAGGGGCATATAGTGTGAATACTTCATTTATAAGAAACATGATTTTTTTTCTTGCTGTTTTAGTTATTCTAATTAATTTTACTGCTAAGCCTGTACCTAAAGACTACAGCGAGCAAGAATCCGGCAGTGATTATATCATTCATACGCATATCATGTGCATATTATTATCCTTCATAATGCACCCCGTGACAGCAGGTTTAATCTTGCTTATTAGCAGCAGTGGTATTTATTCATTAGCAATGTTCACTGCTGTAGCAATGAGAAATACTAAAAATGAAATTTGGCTATGGATATATAAAATAATTAAATTCATTCTCGACTGCATATATTATATGATACCATCGTTCAGTCCTTTTCAGGAAGAATTATCCAGTCTGGCGCAAAACTTTAAAGTGGAATCATCGGCACCCGTGTATGTCTTATATGCTGTTGGGTATTCATTATCTATAGTTGTGCTTTGCTATTTCATCTCGCTTTATATAATCAAAAAGAAAAAGAGTCTGTTTGTGTAAAAATAGGGAACAAAATAGGTGACTGTCCCCTATTTTAGTACGTTATGAAAGAAAAGATTAATAAAATCGCGGAAACCATCAAAGAAGATTTGATTGCATTTACGCGACAGCTCATATCCATTCCATCTTTCGGTGGCATGGAAGCAGAAGTGGTGCAACGCTTGAAGATCGAAATGCAAAAAATAGGGTATGACCGGATTTGGGTAGATGATTTTGGTAATTTATTGGGTATTATTGGAAAGGGAGACCGGCTGATTGCGATAGATGGGCATTGTGATACGGTCGGTATTGGTAATGCAGATTCCTGGCAGTTAGATCCCTTCTCTGGAACCTGTCAGGATGGCATTATTTATGGACGCGGCGCATCAGATCAGAAAGGAGGACTGGCAGCCGCTATTTATGCCGGAAAAATTATCAAAGAAATTGGTCTGCCGTCAAATACTTCTCTGCTGGTAGTAGCATCCGTATTGGAAGAAGATTATGAGGGATTATGCTGGAAATACATAATTGAGAAAGACAATATCAAACCGGAAGCAGTGCTGTTGACCGAACCGAGTGACCTGGGAATCATGATTGGACAGCGAGGCAGAATGGAAATCAAGATACAAACGACCGGTGTTTCCTGTCATGGTTCCGCGCCGGAACGTGGAGAGAATGCTATTTACAAAATGTTGCCTATTATAAAGGAGATCGAGGAATTGAATAATGCCTTAACCGGTTCTGCACTTTTAGGCAAAGGGAGCGTCGCCGTAACTGGCATCCATTCATCGGCGCCGTCACTGTGTGCTGTGCCGGATAGTGCTTTCATTCATCTGGACCGGCGGCTCAGTGAAAGTGAGTCACTCGAAACCGTGCTTGCACAGATTTCACAATTGCCTTCGGTGCAAAAATATGGTGCGCAGATTATAGTTCCAGAATATGCCATTCAAACATATACCGGTCTGAAATGCAAAATCAAAGCTTACTATCCCATGTGGCTAATGAACGAAATGCATCCTCTTGTTCAAACAGCAAAATCAGCCTATCATGATCAATTTTCTGAACTAGCCAGGCTCAGCGCATGGGACTTCTCTACTAATGGGGTAGCAACAAAAGGAATATTCAATATTCCCACAATCGGCTTTGGACCGGGCAATGAATCGCATGCTCACACAGCCCAAGATCAGGTAAAAGCAAGTGATCTGCTGGCTGCAGTAAAATTCTACTCTGCTTTCATCTATCAATGGAGTCATACCTTTTCCCGTTAACTTTATTTATACTGGATAATATACAATTATTGTATATTATGAGAAATGAAAATAGGGGCATTCAGCTATTTTTTGTAATGATGCCGGAATTAGCATCGACGGTGATCTGGTCGCCGGTTTTTATTAATTGGGTAGCTCCTTTGACACTGACAATTGCAGGTATGCCATATTCACGTGCAACTATTGCACCATGTGACAGTATGCCGCCCACTTCCATGATAAGCGCTTTTGCAAGGAGAAACATGGGTGTCCAGCCGGGATCTGTATACGGCGCTACCAGTATCTCTCCTTTTTGCAATGCATGTCCCTGGCCGGGTTCCATGATGACACGCGCTATGCCACTCACTATGCCCGGTGAGGCAGGAGCCCCTCTTAAAATATTCACTGCTTCGGAGGATTCCGGTTCCTGCTCCACTACCTCCATGAATGGTCTGCCATCACTTCGTACAAATGTCGGCGGTTCCATGTCTGCATATTCTTTGAGTTGCTGTTTGCGTTTATTGACTAATTCCTTCAAGGAAGATTCCTGCATATTTGTTTCTTTAGCAATTTGCTCAAGCTCTGGCACAGTCAGGTAATACACATCCCGATCATTTTCCAGGTATCCTTGATTGACCAAACGTTTTCCGATTTCCATTAAACGCTTGCGGATGCCGCTGTGAAGCCTTATTGAATAGTACTTGGCATTTTCACGCCACGGCATAAATTCATGTCCCATCCTGAGCATACTATTGAAAAGAACTCTGCGCCATGGAAAAATTTTATTCCAGAACCCTTTGGATAAACGCTCTCGTGCCAGTTGTGTCAGTTCTGTGCGTTGCTGTGCTGCTTGTTGAAATTGCTGCAGTGGATTGGTATCAGAATCATCAAGCTGGTGATAATTCCGGATCATGCGAAAAACAAAAGTCGGATCATCTTTCCATCGCTCGGCGGCAAGATCAAATTCACCTGCACATCGATGTCCAAAGAGATTCATGAAGGTTTCGAACCGCTGAAGATATTGCCGACCTTCCTGGCTTTGTTTTAGTTGCTGGATGATAGCGGTTGCATCATCCTGTTGAAAAATTGTCTTCAGTGAATCAGGCATTTGTGAAAGTTTGTAAAGCTCGAGAATACCTTCTGCTGTTTTATTGCCTCCAACGCCTCTGAATAACATATCGGGATTTATATCATCCATTTTCTTCAGGAAATGATCTACCATTCCATACCCCATATATCCTTTGGCAGTTAATAAACTAACAGCAAGAATCCATTGATGAATCGTGTAGGCATTGAATTCCTTGATCTCGGCAATCATTTCCGCATTTGATTTATTCTCAAGAATAGCATACTCAAATTCATCTGCATCATGCCAGAAACGTGCTGCTCTTCGATCGACATAAGATTTATTCGCATGTATCATCAAAAATAGAATCCGCGCTATCAATATTATTATGTTGTGCAGTATGTGCCAGGCGCCTCTCAGACTACGAGGAAATTTTACCGGGATGAAATCACCATTCTGCAGGAGATCCTTGAAATGATTACCTACTTTGCTATCAAAACCTTTAAGCGTAGATTTCATTACCCGACCAAAAATGGGATGCCCTGCTATTATATTCATATTCCAGTAGATTCGACCATAAAGTAAATCAGCAAAATCATGATAGGGATAGAGAGGTGATTCAGGAGTAACTAAGAGCAATGTTTTCATGATTTCAGGAGCAAACAGGTCGGTGAAAAATGACCACATTGCGGGTGAGAGGGGCAAGGGACATATTTCGCATGTATTCCAATTCGACCATATTACCACGATATCCTTACAGAGTTGATCTGCGCCTTTCATTGTCCAT
>MFGW01000186.1:27475-28504 GCA_001780385.1 Candidatus Fischerbacteria bacterium RBG_13_37_8
GAATAATGACTGCCATGCGGGCTGAATGATGTTCAATTCCATGACGAATCCTGTAAGAGAGGGCACGTTCAGTCCATAGCGAAGCCCAACACTTCTTCACACAGTCAACTACATCATCCTCGTTCTTCAAATTGAGAAACGTATCATACTGACCCGGAAAAGCATGTCCGGGCAAATCCTCTGCCGTCGAAGAAGAACGCACCGCATAGGTAGTACCTTCCGGTTGCTCTCTCTCTAAAGTATGGAAAAATTCCATGATTTCTTTACGCACTGGTTTTGGTATTTCTGCTTGCATGAAGGATAAACGCAGCGATTCACTTATTTTATTGAGGTCGCAGTTGTCAGCTTTTTCAAGTAAATCAAGCGATTCTCTGATAATCTCATCGAGGTGTGAGGCATCTATAAAATCTTCATAAGCAGTTGAGGTTATACAGAAACCGTGTGGTACGGGAAATCCTGCAGTGAATAATTGAGCTAGATGCATTCCTTTGCTGCCAATAAGAGTATGGTCTGATGAACCGATAGTGCTGAAATGCCGGCAATAAGATTTATGCATATTTTCTATAATATCATTCATGGCGAAACTGCAAAAAGCTAATTTTCACAGATTTAGCTTTTGCCAAAACTGCTCTGGAGGCGAATCTTGACAAATGGTTTTTAACATAAAACGGCTTTTTGCAGTTTCGCCATTCATACTAATCAAAATTGTCTATTATAATAGAAATTAATGAAAAGGTTAATGTTAAGGAAGGTCAAGGTTGAATTCGTTTCTTATTCCGCCAGCCAGATATTCTGTAAATAAAAGCGTGCGGCGGGGTGCAATCTGAATCCTTTTACTTTTTCATGCCAGGCAGCAAGCTGCATTGCATGGACAATGGGAACAAGTGGCATTTCCTCGTAAAATATTAGTTGTGCTTTTTGATAGGTAGCTATTCTGTTAGTAGCATTTTGACTCCTCGCATTCTCAATCATCGTATCAAATGTTGAATTTGACCATCTCACTGCATTTGTCGAACCAATATTGCTGGT
>MFGW01000186.1:28648-30798 GCA_001780385.1 Candidatus Fischerbacteria bacterium RBG_13_37_8
ATCTTCTAAATATTTCTTTACATCTGCAGCAATAGCAGCCGGATTTGGCATGTAAGGTCTGCTTGCGCCAGTCGGCATTAATGTGGTTTCAAATCCATCGGGAAAACCAGCTTCTTTCAATAACTCCTTTGCTTTTGCCGGGTCATATTCCCTATCCTGTAATTCCTTGTCATAACCAAACATTGTCGGTGCTAAACAATTTTTTGCTAACATTCCAGCTTGCCCATTGAGGAAATATTTATTGATGAGTTCTTTTTTATTAATAGCATAACTTATTGCAGTCCTAACCTCCTTCTTATTAAAAGGAGGTTTCTCATTATTCATTCCAAGATAGCCAAGACTCATCGCAGGCATTGATTGAAACATAAGCATCGAGGTTCCCCTGATTTCTTTAATATGATCAGGTAAAATACTCGTGCTGATATCTACCGTATGATTTTTTAACGCTTTAATTAGTTCAGCATTTGATGCAAATGGAATGAAAATTACTTCATCAAGGTAAGGTTTGCCACCCCAGTAATCTTTATTAGAAACCAGGATAAGTTTTTTGCCGGGTTCCCAGCTTTTAAACATAAAAGGACCAGTTCCAACAACCACCGGTTTTTCGCATTTTTCCTTGTAACATTTTATAGTGGCATCTCCCGCAATACTATAAAATTCAATTGAGAGAGTAATGGCGAATGCTGCATCAGGATTATCAAGAGAAAAGACAATCGTATAATCATCTGCTTTTTTTAATCTGGCAGGAAAAGAATGTCTATTAGCAAAAGATGCAATAACAGAATTAGCATTGAACGGTGTCCCGTCATGAAATTTCACATTCGTTCTGAGATGAAATGTCCATGTTTTATAATTTTTCGAAGCAGTCCAATCAGTGGCAAGACATGGTTCTATATCCGCATTTTCTTTTTTCAGGCGTACCAATGGCTCATAAATATTCTGAAAAACAAACATTGTTTCAAGATCAGTCATCTCCCATGGATATAATGTGGTTATATCTGCTGATTTGCCTATTTGCAACGTTCCGCCAAACCGTGGCGTATCCTGTCCAGAGAGTATCGAGGCAAAAAAAAGTATGGCAGCAATGTATATAATCTTTCTCATAGCTTAGCTCCTTGCATAATTATTCACCTATTTAATTATATAGCAGATAGATAATCTGTGCAAGTATAGAAAAAAGGAAAAGGATACAATTGAGGTTCAGGTTAATGTAGGTCGGAGTTGAAGCTAAGAAGAGGTTGAGGCTCAGGTAGGGTTGTTCTTGATGGTAATGACTTTGAATTTTTTGATATTATTTGAGATAATAGATTTTCTATTAAATAAAATTGTTTTTAAATTATGGATAATACGACTAAATCCTCGATAAAAAATATCAAGATACGCATTGCTGAGATGCTGCAAGAGCGAGCCTGGTTGGAAGAGAGCAAGCATGACAAAAGTGATCCAAGCAGTTACTGGAGTGATTTTTGTGCTTATTTTGATTATATGATTGGCATGCAGGAAGAATCATTTTCCAAGCTTCGTATTCATACTTATCATCTGACTGGTGATAATTACCAGAAATATTATTTTGAAAAAGATATCTCCTATTTGGTAGATGAATGGGAAACAATTACAAAGCATACTCCTTCGGATTTCATCATACATGAACCGGAAGGAGGTATCGGGCACAGACTCAAGAATGGAAAATTGATCAGTTTTGATGTGCTCAGGTTTCAGCATACTATTAATACTTTTCATTCGACAGGTATTTTGAAAAAGCTTTTTGATATGACTCAGCAGCAGAGGTTTATCCTAGAAATTGGAGCAGGATATGCGGGTTTTGGCTATCACCTGCACAACATTTTGAAAAAGGGTACTTATGTTATTGTTGACCTGCCGGAAACGTTGCTTTTTTCGGCTGCTTATTTAACACTCCTTAATCCGGAGAAAAAACTTTACCTGTATAACAAAAATGATTGCGACTCGATAATTAAGCCAGATGCTGCAAATATCTATGATTTCATACTTATTCCCAATTATAAATTAGAGCTGATTGAATCATTTAAATTTGACCTGGCTGTTAATATTGCTTCTTTCCAGGAAATGCGAACTGACCAGGTTGAAAAATACCTGGATTTTATTGCGCATACCTGCCAGGGTACTTTATA
>MFGW01000186.1:30813-42016 GCA_001780385.1 Candidatus Fischerbacteria bacterium RBG_13_37_8
TGTAAAACCAAAAAATAAAGAATTAACAAATCTTACTTCCCTGCTTCAGGAGCGATTTAATCTGACAGAAATTTCACCTATCCATCCAAAAAAATCAGCCAGGATTCGTACTAAACAGTCTCTTAAAAAAATAGCTGCATCTGTCGGATTATTGGACAAGCAAAAAGCATATATTCCGGAATGGAATTACAAAGAATATCTTTGCCAACCACTATCCCGGTAACCACTCCCCAATTATGACATAGCCCTAGCATCATTTCTGCATAGGATCAGAATCATTCAAGGCGATCGCCTATCCTCCTAAAGGAACAGCAAGGATTCTTTGCGAGCTTTGCGAAGCAGAACGTAGCAATCCCGAATTCCTTGTCATTGTGAGTTTGCCGGAGGCAAACGCAACAATCCATAACAGACTTATAAGAAGCATGCAAGTTATGGATTATTACGTCTCGCTGGCGCGGGACTCATAATGACAAGACGTTCTGGATTGCTTCGTAGGGGCAGACGCGCGGGTCTGCCCCTACAGCAAAGTTCAAGGAAACTTTGAACTTTGAACCTTGAAATCTGGATTGAATCTTATAGTGGGCACTTTTCTTGTTCGGATTTGGAATATTCATTTTTAGCATTGCGAGTTATCATTACTTTATACTGCCTTGTAATGCATAAAATATAATACCATAAAATTGTCAAGACAAATGTTTTGATTGAATGCTAATTTTTTTTCAATATGCTGATTTGCCAATTGTATAAAATAAACTTATCTTTTATTGCTTACATAATAAAAATGAATTGGTATTTCCTGACCTTTATGTTACAATAACAGATAACAAAACGGAGGAAAAATAAACAATGAGTAAAAGATCATTTTTGATAGTATTGATAACCATAGTATTAGCTGGAATTTCATTCGCATCTCAAAAAACGAATGACAAGGACCTAATCATAGTAGACAGTAAATATGAAACTATTCTCAGGGCAAATGACCTGCCTTATTTATGGAGAAGCATTAATTATATTATTGTGAAATGGGATAAAGAACAAAAGAATATAGTTAAAAATACATCAATCCCCATTCAAACAATTGCAGTAAATGTAGATAAGACTAAAACGTTCTACATTTTTGAATTACGAGAGGATCAGGCAATTCCGCATGAATGGCGTAACCTTATACGGTTTCAGAAGGGACGTGATGTTATTCTTGAAATAGAAATATCCAGGGCGGAGAAATGGATGGAGAAGGGATACGATGGCATTTCGCTTCAATTACCGGAACAGCAATGGGCAAAGCAGAAGGTATTGATTCCTTTCAGTTGTGGTTACAATGCATTAATTGATGATTTATTAAGCCGGACAAGCGCAAATCAGTGGTTAGACTGGGAAGAAAAAATGACCGGTTTAGAAAGTGTTGATATAGGAGGAACTAATTACACTGTCAGCACAAGATATTCCCCCGCATTATTTAATGGTCAAATTAATGCCAAAGCTTATGATTTTGCATTACAGCAAGCACAATCATGGCATTATGGGGCAAATATTGAAGAAGACCCTTATACTTATTCTGCTCAAACATGGAAGAATCTTGTTCTGACCATACCCGGACAGACGGCTCCAAGCGATATAGTAATTATCAGTGCACACTATGATGACGTACCTTCTTCAGGAAATGCACCGGGTGCAGACGATAATATGTCCGGTTCAGCTACTTTATTTGAAGCTGCGCGTTTATTGAGGCAATTTCGTTTTCAGCGAACCATAAAAATAATATTTTTCACTGGTGAAGAACAGGGTCTTATTGGAAGCGGGGCATATGTTAATGATCATCCTACAAGCAGTATTCTTGGTGTAGTGAATCTCGACATGTATGCTTATGATAGTGATAATGACAGGTGTTTTGAAATACATGCAGGAACAATGACTTCTTCACATGATATAGCATATTGTTTTGAAGACAGCATGACTGCTTACAGTTTAAATCTTTTAAACGATTTCCTGACAAGCAGCTCGACGGGAGGATCAGACCATGCTTCATTCTGGAATAAAGGTGTGGGTGCTATTGAAATTCTTGAGAATTCCCAGACTAATAATCAACCACAGGGGTGCGGTTCGACCGATTGGAATCCTTACTATCATACCTCCAGTGATACGATAGCAAATTTTGATATGCCCTTTGTATATGATGTATCCAGGGCAGGACTGGCAACTATCGCAGCCATGGCAATCCCCATCGAAGCATGCTTTACAACAGCACCTGTTTTAACTGCTACACCCGGTTTACTCCAGGTTCAATTAGATTGGACAGCAGTGACAGGAGCAAATACTTACCGAGTGTATCGTTCGACACAAGGCTGCCAGGGTCAATGGGTAGAACTAACTGAAACTGCTTCCCTTACTTATACAGATACGAGCATAACCGGTGGCACCACTTATTTCTATTATGTTGAGGCTGTTCATAGTGATGGTTTCTGTGTCTCAGCAATGAGTAATTGTGCAACTGCGACGCCGCCGGCATGTACATCCTGTGCAGCATATCAGGCAGGTTCTGCTGCTATTACACAAATTACCGGTGGTGATGCAGATACTTTTCCTGATAATTGTGAAACTGCAACTACGCAAGTTACTGTCGAGAATATCGGCAGTGGTACAGCAGTCAATACGCAAGTAACGGTTACTTCAGCCGAACCATTTGTTTCAATAACCACTCCAATGCCTATCGATGCAGGAGATATAACGGTTGGCAGTACCGCTAATGTTAGTTTTGACTATGATATTGGACCAGGATCAAACAAGGCAACCTGCATGGAAGCAGGTACATTTGCTATTTCGGTACAGGCGCAAGGTCAAACACCAGCCGCAGATGATACCTTTGATTTCACGTTTGAAGTGGATGGAACGAGCGGTGATATTACATGGGAATTTGAGCCACTCACTGGACTGGAAGGCTGGACCGTAGAACAGGGTACGTGGGTACTCAGTTCGGCACGTGTCAATACCGGAGGAAGTACGAGAAGCGTTCATTCATCGCAAAGTCTCAATGAACAATGCGATGTTATGCTGTCACCTGAAATAATAGCTAATTCTACTACACAGCTTACTATTCCGAACTGGTACGCTATTGAACCACAAAGCGCTGCTACATGGTACGATAGAGCTAATGTGCACATCATTGATACTGCGACCAGTAATCGTACTTTAGTGAATCCTCTCAGCGGTAAATTATACCAAACAGGCACCTTCTTTGATTGGGGAACTGCATGCGATATATTCACCGAAGCAGGATGGGCTGGCAATAATACTGGTAATTTCTGGGGCAATTCAGTCTTTGACCTGAGTGCTTTTGATGGACAAAAAATTCAAATTGAATTGAAATACATGACGGATCAACTAGCGAGTGAAGAAGGTGTTTATGTAGATGATATTTCCATCACCGATGTTATCGCCGCAGGATGTGATATGCAAAGTGATACCTGCACGCCCATGCCAATTCTGCAGCCGTATAATAATCAGAAACCAACAGTGGATGATTCCGGTTCACCAAAAGCTGCCAATGGTATAATAGATACAGATGAAACAGTATCCCTGGTTTCCACCATGGAAAACGTCGGAACACTTATTGCTACTACTGTAACGGGTGTATTATCAACCTCGGACCCAATTACTATCGATCAACCAAATGCATCATATCCCGATATTGATACCGGTGCACACCAGAGCTGTACTTCATGCTACAGCATTACTGCTCCAGCAGCAAATCGTCCATCCGTACACTGGGATATTGACGTCACTGAAAATATCTCTGCAGCAGGCTATGGACCTGTGCCCTACAATTATACTTATCATATCGGCGAAAGTTTTGCAGATGTCAACATTATCTATGAATACTTTATTGAAACAATCTTTCACAATAACATAACCTCGGGTTGCACAGCTACTAATTTCTGCCCTAATATTAATGTGTCACGTGATCAAATGGCTAAATTCCTCTGCCTGTCAATGGAAAAAAGTACAGCCGGTTCATGCACGACAGCAGCATGTACCGAATTTTTTGATGATGTGCCTGCAACTAATCTATTCTGTTCATTCATTGAAGCTATCAAAAATGCAGGAATAACTGGTGGCTGCCAAGCAAATCCACCACTTTATTGCCCCAGTAGCATGACACAAAGAGATGCAATGGCAAAATTCGTATGTGTCGCTATGGAAGTATCCAATCCCGGCTCCTGCCCTACTTCTGCATGTTCTGGCATATTTGATGATGTGACCTCAGGAAATATTTTCTGTTCATTTATCGAAGGTTTGTATAATGCCGGCGTTGTTTCCGGCTGCCAAACCTCACCACTGCTCTACTGCCCGGGTATCAATGTGCAAAGATTACAAATGGCAAAATTTCTTGCCCTCGGTTTTGGATTAAACTTGTAAAATGCGCCTATTATAATCCTTTTCCATGAAAAATTTTTAAACCACTGAGAACACAGAGAATTTTAAAAAAGATTGATTTAGCAAAATTTTTTGTGTATTATTAAATACAAATATGAAACCGGAGGAATGAAAATGAAAACAACTATCATTAAATTATTTATTTTGTCATTGTCTTTATTTGCCAGCTTCTCTTTTTGTTTCAGTCATAGTAATGATAATGCACAAATTACCAAGAATCCTGCCAATTATGCTCTGCTCATTAATGATCAGCAAATGGATTTTAAAAACTGGCAAATTGAATTGAAAAAATCAGGTTACTATGCCACGCACTGGTTTCCACCAACCGCTGCTATTTACAAGCTGATTTCACCTGATGAGCTTACTTTAAAACCTCCCGTGCCAGCATCAATTTATACAACTATTGCACCGGCTGAAATAACAGAACTAAGCAATGTATCAGATGAACTGAGAATTGCTGTCCATTCATTCCTTGCTTTAACAGATATGGAAACTTCCGCAAAAGATACTTTGCCAATAATGGCACCCCTTGATGTTGAAAAGACCGATGCTCTTGTTCCTCCCATTCAACATTATATTCCCTCAGGAACATGCAATGCTACGTTCTTAAAACGTTCAGGTTCAGAATATTTGCTCGGTAATATCTCAGTAAATGTTATTCTTCCTGAAAGCAATGGCGCCATTGATCCTTCAACAGAAAACTGGAGTCTTACTCGTGAAAACCAGGTAACATCTGCAATTACTACTGCAATGAATTTCTACACTTCTTCCTATAACCTTCATACAAACCTCACGCCCTCATTTACTTATCATTATTACCTCGGAAGAATCAATGCACTTGCACAAACCTCTTATGAACCTATTGTCAGACCTTCTGATAATATGAATGAACCAGGTACCGGCGAAGGACTATGGACTAATCAAATTTACAATAATCTCGGTTATTCCGGTTTTACAAACCGCTGGTTGAAAGGACAGGAATTCAATGGAGATACTCGGAACAATGACGGAACTGACTGGGCATTTACCATGTTTGTGGTAGATAGTCTCAATGATTCCGATGGCATGTTTGCAGACAGTTGGTTTGCTTATGCATGGTTAGGTGGACCGCACAGCGTAATGACGTATGATAATGATGGCTGGACTATATCACAAATGAATATTGTCGCACGTCATGAAACCGGTCATACTTTTTATGCATTGGACGAATATGCATCCTCAGCATGTACCTGCACGCAAGTAGCCGGTTATGTGAATTATCAGAACCAGAATTGTGAAAATAGCTGCCTGTTTAATGGAAACTGCATTATGTCATCATCGACCAAACAACTCGCGGGAGTTATCTGTTCATTCACACGTGGACAAATTGGTTGGGGAGATCCTGATGGTGATTTGGTCCCTGATCCTGTCCAAATTCCTCCTCAAACCTCTATAATTCCTTATGCTCCTGATCCAACGACCAATACTATGCTTACTTATTTTGGGCAGGCTGATATTCAAACACGCCCCAATCAGAATCTCTATAATTATCAGTGTGATATAAATATACTCCACATTGGAGCCGTATATTTCAGAATAAATGGTGGCGGTTGGATGGCAGCACCTGCTTGTGACGGCACCTATGATAGTGCAAGTGAATGTTATACTTTTACTATTGGACCACTAACTCCAGGACTTTATACTATTGATACGATGGGTGCTGATGAATTAGGACAAGCGGATTTGACGCCTGCTTCTGATACAGTTACCGTGCTCCCGGCAGCTCCTCCAGGTGAACCCACAATGCTGAAAGTAATGAAAAATGGCGCGAATCCAAACGACCTCGATCTCTCATGGATTCCTCCGGGTATCAACTGTGATCAATCCACCGTATTCGGCGTGTTCCGTGGATTAATCCCCACTGTTCATGGTGGAGGATATGATCATACTGCATTGGTTTGTTATATTACAACAACTTCAATGACTCTGCCGGATCCTGGCCCCAACACCTACTTGCTTGTAGTTGCATTTTCATCCACTAAAGAAGGCTCTTACGGCCGTACCAAGACAGGCGTTGAACGTCCCCAATCAGTTGCTCCATGCGTACCCACGCAAGACTTCACACCCTGCTAATAAAAAGGGGGTCAGGTCTTGGGTTTTTAATTTGCATTTTTGAGACTTGGAGAATGTGTACAGGCCTTGATTATTAAATTCAAAACCCAAGACCTGACCCCTTTCGTGGTTTACCCTTTTTGCGCCTCGGATAACAATGCCTTCTCCCAATTAATCCTGCCAGTGATCTGCATGATTAGGAAAAGCGTACAGATACAAAGAATAGTTACCGCAAGACCGGTAAATCCTTCAAAAAAGTAGGTGTAGGAGAACAACACAAGATAAACGAATTGCGCAATCCCTATTCCTATAAGGGCAAATTTCATACCTACAACCAGTCTCATATAAGAAATCACTAAAAATATTGATACGGCAGAACTGATAATGAATGCTGCATGAATGGAAATATGATCAACCAGGTACGCCAGTAATAAATGAAAACTGAAATACGCTGCACCTATAAAGAAATAATTCATAGGATGAACATTCACTTCTTTAATAATTGTAATAATGAGTAGCACAAAGAAAAAGAGAAAAAGTGATATGGGAGCAGAAAAAGTAACTTTACTTACCCACGGGCCTGGATTCAACTTCTCCGGCATCGATATTCCTATATTTACTCCTGAAAATAAATTTTTATACTGCCATTCCAAATCCCAACCATTGCTTAATTGTTTTTTAAATGTAGGAGAAATACTGTTTTCAGGAAAATCAATTTTATCAAAATCTGTATGCATTTTTAATGAAAAATCCTTCACCTTATTAACATTAGTTCCAAAATCATACCACCATTGATCTAATCCAAATGATTCATAATAAATACTGATTTTCTGTTCTTGACCCGGTTCTAAACGAACACTCCAATCAATTGAACCATTATTTATCTCATATCCTTCTTTTTCCTTGTCTCCTACCACGAATATTACATTATCATACACGGCATCCTTCGAAGGAAAAGTAAATTTGAAAAATAGCTCCTGTAATTGAATTGTATCATTAAGTAGGTAATAATCTCCCTTGAACTTAACCTTGTAGGTTGAATACCATAATAATCCTTTTTTTCTGTGTCCAAGCGAAATACTCGTATCAATCCTGCTTTTATTAATCGGCATGTTAATTTTTTTTGTTTTCATAGCGACTTTATATCTGGTTTCGATACCTGTATCGGTTTTCACTTCACTCTCCTGAACTCTTTCCTGAAGAAGTACTTCATAATAAGAGGTAGGCGCTGTTTGTCGCTGAATAGTACCCCAAAGCTGACCTACCGAACCTCTTAATTTTGTATGCTGTGTTGTTGTCCGATATTCTACAGAACCACCTAGAATCGCCCATCCAATACAAGTACAGATATAAATAAGCATTATGGCAACAATTCGTTTAAGCATGGTTAAAACCTCCTATGTGAACGACGCTTCGTCGTTGCGAGCTTTGCCAAGCAAAGCGTGGCAATCCCTGACTTTCTTGCTTCTTACATCTATGAAGTATTGTTTCCTTCATGAATATAATCTTTTCTCACCCTGATAGATCAAATTCCCTGCCAAATAAAAAGCTTCACTCTTCAAAGAGAGAAACTATTCACCCGACTTCATTTCATGCTGTAAATACAGCTATTCATACTATCAAATAATTGTGTCAATTGTTATACATGTTGTATGTAAATTGCAACTTACCTGTTATTTATTTAACGTTAAGCCCAAGCGTTTTTCCACTGATGTAATTTTTCCTTCCAAGCGATCTGCCTGGGCTCCTTTTCTGTCATCTATAGCGATTCGTGTCATTGCTCTTCCGGAAGTTTCCACAACCGTATTATGACACTTTTTAATTAACGTCATCACTTCATCCCAATCGCCTTCAACAATTGTTCCCATGGATGTTGCCTTGTATCTTATTCCACTTTCAGCAATTATCTTGAGTACCTTTGCAACCACTTCACCGATACTACTGCCAACCCCGACCGGAATGATGCTGAATTCTACTAACATGGTTAATCTCCTTATAAATATTTTTTCATGTAACTAAAATAATGCCTTTTTCAATTTTATTCCAGTCCTGTGAAATTGTGTCATTGTGAGTTTGCCGAAGGCAAACGTAACAATCCTTAACGGGATATAAGAAATATAACCATTGCGGATTATTACGTCCCGCGGGCGTGGGACTCATAATAACATACAGGTAGAAAATAGGGGACAGTCATCTATTTTCCTAATATATCGACAATACGTTGGCAGGCATTTCCATCACCATATGGATTCTCAGATTTTTGCATATTCTGATATATTTGCTGATCATTCAGAATTTTGATTGTTTCATTATAAATACTTTCACTGTCAGTTCCGACAAGTTTTGTTATTCCTTCGGCTATACTCTCGAACCTTTCCGTCACTTTTCTCATAACTAAGACCGGCTTATGCAAAGTAGGCGCTTCTTCTTGTATTCCACCTGAATCTGTTAAAATTAAATATGCCTGGCTCATCAGCCAGATAAAGATAAAGTAATCCAGTGGCTTAATTAAAAAAATATTTTCAAAATTCCCTAATAATTCCTTAACAGGTTTTTGAACATTTGGATTAAGATGAACCGGATAAATAATTTGAATATCATTTCTCTCATCTGCTATTCTGCGAATAGATAAACATATATTTCTCAGATCATCTCCAAAACTTTCTCTTCTATGTCCTGTGACCAGGATAATTCTTCTCTTATCTATTACTATTCCAGTTTCACTTTCAAATTTTTTTCTGATATTCTCCTCAGACTCCCGCCCCTGTTGCTTCTCCATAATCATCATCAAGGCATCTACAACAGTATTTCCCGTAACAAATATCTTCTCCCTGTCTATCCCTTCTTTTATTAAATTCTGCGCAGCAGTCTCAGTGGGCGCAAAACAATAATCGGAAAGATAATCTATAAATTTTCTATTCATTTCTTCTGGAAAAGGACTATATTTATTACCTGTTCTTAGTCCTGCCTCAATATGAGCAACTTTAATTTTCAAATAATAAGCCGCCAGACTAGCAATAAAAGCAGTTGTTGTATCACCTTGTACTACAACTAAATCCGGTTTTTCATAACTTAATACTTTGTGTAATTTTTTAATGATAGCAGCGCTTACTTCAAATAAATTTTGATTTCTTTTCATGACATCAAGATCATAATCCGTAGAAATTCCAAATAAATCTAATACTGGATCCAGCATCTCGCGATGTTGAGCAGTGATACATACTTTAGTAGAGAATATATCTCCCTTACTTCGCAATTTAATTATAAATGGAGCAAGCTTAATTGCTTCCGGACGAGTTCCTAATACACACAAAATTTTTTTCAATCTTTTCTTCCTCCAACCCCTACTCAGAACCATAATAAGATGCTAAATTCGTATCCAACAACGCATTCTCCTTGAGCATCTCCTTGAAAAATTCAATTGATTCTGCAAGCCCTTCATCTATAGAAACAGTTGGAATGAAACCTCCTGTCACTGATTTTAATTTAGTGATATCAGCGGCACGTCTTGGATATCCTTCAGGCATTTTTGTGTTATAAAATACTGGATTATGAATATTCATGATATTCTGTATTTTTTCAACAAGTTCTCTTATTTGTATATCCTGATCATGACCAATATTAACAGGATCAGCTTTGGCATATTTCTCAGTTACTAATTTCATTCCTGACGCTACATCACGTGCATGGATAAAAACACGGCTTTGATTACCACTCCCCCATACTTCCACTGGATTCTGTCCTATATGAATTTTTCTAATTAAAGCAGGTATTACATGTGATGTTTTTATATCATAATAATCACGGGCTCCATATGAATTAAATGGTCTTACCATCGCTATCTCCATTTTTGTTTCTTGTGCATAATATTCTGCTAATCGTTCACCCATTCTCTTTGCCCATCCATAACCTGAATTAGTTGGTTCTGGCTCACCTCTGGTTCCTTCATTTTCACAAGTTGGAACGGCAGCATCATTCGGATAAATGCATGCAGTACTTACTTGTAAAAACCTCTGAACCTCACGTTCCCACGCCGCTTTTAGCACATTCTGCTGCAATGTCATATTGCTCTCAAACATATCCCTCTGATGAGTCCGATTATACTCTATCCCAGTTACCTTTGCAGCTAAATTCATGACTAGATCCTGATTCTTGCATACCTTTAAACAATTATCATAATTGCGTAAATCAGTTATATAAAATATGATATTCTTACTTACCTTCTTTAAATTATCCAATTTGCCCCGTTCAAGATTATCTGCCACCGTTACAATAGCTCCTTCTTTTACAAGATCCTCAACAAGATAGGAACCTATAAATCCCGCGCCTCCTGTTACCAACACCTTCTTGTTTCTCCAAAATGACATGGTTTCCTCCAATATATTTTATATCATGTCTCATGTACCATTATATTCTACTACGCTGCTAGAGTAAATTAATTTTAAATGAATTTTAAGTAAATTCTTTTACTATTGTCACCGCTAATTTTTTTAAGCTATGCTGCTCCTCCACCATTTTGCGCAGGTCATTCCCTATTCCATCAATTTCTTCCTTACTCCTGCTTAATAAGTATTGTATTTTTTCAGCTAACTCGATATGATCGCCTGCCTTATACATGAGCATATCAGCATATTTTCCATAAAGCTCGCCTACGGGTAATGATGTTACTACTGGCTTGCCT
>MFGW01000186.1:42032-46305 GCA_001780385.1 Candidatus Fischerbacteria bacterium RBG_13_37_8
CGATAACTTTATCCAAACTCCCTGTTCTTGATGCACTTATCACCAGCTCACTTTTCGCATAATATGCATAAATATCATCATGGGAAACTGCACCACGAAACATTATATGTTTATCCAATTCATATGAGCTAACCTGCTTTTTCAAGTTTTCAAAATAATCCTTGTCTTTTTCAGAAATAATATCTCCTATTATCTCTACTTTAATAGCATTCATTCCGCAATCTTTTACCAAATAATTAATGCTGTTTACAAGAGTTTCATAATCTTTCACAGGTGCTATTCTTCCTATGGAAAGGATCACCTTTTCTTCCTCTTCTTTTGCTCTGATCCCCTTGGAATACCTCTCTGTATCTATGCCATGCCCTACTACTTTTATCTTTTTGCTTCGCAGACGACAACTTTCTTTCGTTGCTGTCAATATTGTATTAACAAGTTTACCAGCTATACGCAATGTCAACGATACATGACCATGCGTATACCAAAGCACTATTGGCAGCTTCCTTAATTTTGCTAAAGGATATATCAAAATAGCATAGATGGGACATTGATGGACAAACACTCCAGCAATTTCTTTTTTTTGTATTATTTGGCTGGCATATTTATAAAAATTCAGGAGCTTGCTTAAACGCAACATCCCCTTCTTCGGTGCAATACTTGAAATAATAACATTATCCAGCGCAATTACTTCTGCAGGATCAAGACAGATAACATAAAGTGTATCTAAATGCTTGCTTATCTCTTTCACCCAGTAATATGCAAAACCTAAATTCGAGTCCGCAGGATTAACCTTTTGCGTGATCATGAGTATTTTCATAGCTTATTATTCTCAAGCTCGTGCAAAACACTCGCAGCTATAGTTTTACAAACGGGATATTTAATAATTTATGTATTTTTATAATTTGTTGAACTTCATAGCCTGCCCGCTCACAAAACTGCGAACTAAATGATTTAATTACTCCTACATCATCATCTTTAATTAGTTTCTCCACTCTTATCATCGGGAAAAACATGGTGGATAAACCCATATTCGGTTCTTTTTGATAAGCTACTTGTCTGGACCAATCATCAAATGAATTGATATCTATTCCATGAACCCAAATACCTGATTGATTAATATTAAGCAACATACCCCATATTTTTTCTTTCGGGGAATGCAAACTTAACACTACTGCTGCAAGTTTTGTTGATTTGTTTTTCATGTCTTTTTTTTCCATTTTTCCTCGCTACCAGCTTTCTTATTTTAGATTCTTTTTTCAAAATTTTCAAATACTTTGTACCTTCGAGGACGGACACATGGGTCCGCCCCTACACTCTGTGCCTATTTTTGGCTGTTTTTTGCATGCTTCATTAACTATTATCAGCTTTTGGAGATGCTTGTTTAAGCTCTATCAATATGCCGCCCATCTGGCTTGGTTCAATAAATGCAATGAGAGTATTGTGTGCTCCTCTTCGAGGAGTTTCATTGAGTAATTTAATATTTTTACTCCTGAGTTCCTGCATGTCACTTTCTATATCAAGAGTTTCAAAACAAATGTGATGTATTCCCTTACCTTTCTTCTTCAAGAAGTTATTAATCGGTGAATTTTCACCTAATGGCTCCAGCATTTCAATAACTGGACTATTCCCTACCTCAGCCTTTAATTTTATTATATATACTTTCACACCATTTTCTTCAAGTATCTCCTCTGATTCCAATTGAAATCCTAAAACCTGTTCCCATAAAATCGCTATATCCCGTGCATCCTCAAACGCTATTGCTATATGGTCAATTCTTGTTATGTTCATCTTATCACAATATTTCTATTAATCATCATTTAAAAAACAACTTTTCAGCCGCTGTGTAAGGATCTAACTTTCGCTCATAAATGTCATTTATTATCTCGTTAAATTCAACATCCTGAAGCTTTGACATTGCTCTTGCCAAAGTTAAATCTTGATAAGCATCAAAAAGTCTTTGCCTGATCGCATGATGTCTTTTTTCTTTAAATTGTTCAGATGCTTTTATATATTCCCGGTGTTCATAAAGAGCATCTAATAAAACATCAATTCCCATTTTTTTTGATGCTACTGTTCTTATAATTCTGGGCTTCCATTCAATCATATCTGATGCGAGGCCTAATACCATCTCTAATTCAGCTTGAAGCCTGTCAGAACCTTCTCTCTCAGCTTTATTAATTACAAAAATATCAGCTATTTCCATCAAGCCTGCTTTCATCGTTTGAACTTCATCACCCATCCCTGGCATTAATATTACGGCAATGCTATGCGCTATTTTTATAATATCGACCTCATCCTGTCCTACACCTACCGTTTCAATAATAATAACATCCTTGCCGAACGCATCAAGCAAATCGACTACATCACTGGTCGCCGGAGAAAGTCCTCCTAAATGTCCCCGTGTTGCCATACTTCTTATAAAAACGCCTTCATCAACACTGTGCAACTGCATCCTGATTCTATCAGCTAAAATCGCTCCTCCGGTAAATGGACTCGTTGGATCCACGGCAATTATTCCTACTGTTTTCCCTGATTTGCGAAATTCATCGATCATGCCATTTATCAAAGTACTTTTGCCTACACCAGCAGGTCCTGTTACTCCAATAATCCAGGCTTTGCCTGTCATGGCATAAATTTTTCTGATAATATCTATGGCACCCTCTTCACGATTCTCCAGGGCAGAAATTAATCTCGCTACCGATCTTCTGTCCTTCTGGCGCAAAACCTCAACTATATCTATTTCATCTATTCTGGACAATATATTCACCTATGTTCTGCATTTGGTTTTTTATTAACAAATGCAACCTCTCCCACTATCCTCCAATTACTCACTCTCTCATTTTTTATTAGAGGGAAACGCTTTACAGACTATTGTTTGAATTCTCATTGCGATAAAATCGTCTTTGCGATTACTAATCGCTGTATCTCGGATGTTCCTTCACCTATTGTTGTAAGTTTTGCATCCCTGTAAAATCTTTCCACAGGATAATCCTTTGTAAAACCATATCCTCCAAATATCTGCACAGCATTATTCACTGTTTTCATTGCTACTTCACTTGCAAAAAGCTTTGCCATTGACGATTCCTTCACTACTTTCTTCTTTTGATTCAAAAGATAAGCAGCTTGAAACGTAAGCAATCGCGCAGCTTCTATCTCAGTTGCCATATCTGCCAGCATCCACTGTATTGCTTGAAATTCTGATATCGTTACATCAAACTGTTTTCTTTCCGTTGAATAGCGAAGTGCAGCTTCATATGCTCCCTGGGCAATACCCAGTGCTAATGCTGCAATACTCACTCTCCCTCCATCTAATATATTCATTGCCTGATTGTATCCTCTTCCTTCTTCTCCAACAATATTCTGCAAGGGAATTCTGCAATCTTCCATAATTAATGACCCGGTGTCGCATGCACGCATTCCTAATTTATTTTCTTTCTTACCCGCAGAAAAACCCTTCGTGTCCTTTTCTATGATAAACGCTGATATACCTTTTCGACCTTTTTCCGGTGATGTCCTTGCCGTGACAACACTGACATGACCCACCGAGGCATGTGTGATAAAATTCTTGCTCCCATTTAATATCCAGCTATCGCCATCCTTCATCGCTACCGTTTTGGTTCCCGCTGCATCACTTCCTGCCTCAGGTTCCGTTAATCCCCAGGCACCAATTTTCTTGCCGCTGGCTAAATCAGGTAAATATTTCTCCTTCTGCTCTTTACTGCCAAATAAATAGATATGATTGCAACATAACGATGTATGCGCCGCTACTGTTAATCCTAATGATGGATCCGCCTTCGCTATCTCTTCCACTGCTACTACATATTCAAAATATCCATAACCTGCACCTCCATACTCCTCCGGAAATATAATACCCATTAATCCAAGTTCACCTAATTTCGCTACGATCTGGTGAGGAAATTCCTGCTTTTCATCATACTCCAGCGCTACCGGTACAATTTCCTTTTGTCCAAATTCCCGCACCATGTCTCTTATCATTTTTTGATCTTCAGTAAGTTCAAAATTCACGTGCCCTCCTTGTTATTACTTATATTATTAAATAATTCTACCATACCTATTTAACTAATATCAAGGAATTCCGGGCTTGCCATCCCCCATTTATTGTTTTAAGGGCACACAAGACAATATTTATGTAATAGAACGCATATATGGGTAGAGGCAGAACATAGCGTCGCAAGGCGACGCAATTGGGTTAATGGAATGGTGGAATGATGGAATATTGGAATGTTGGACTGGAGGATGCTTCGCATGATTTCAT
>MFGW01000187.1:0-255 GCA_001780385.1 Candidatus Fischerbacteria bacterium RBG_13_37_8
TGATTCACAAGCCCCCCCTGATAAAATGCTCCTGCCACACTATGAATCTTTGTAGTTTCAAGCGCTTCCTTTAATGTTAAGGAAGGCATAATAGTAGGCAATCTCTTTGCCAGCATAGTTTTTCCAGAACCCGGAGGACCAATTAATAAAACATTATGATGTCCGGCCGCCGCTATTTCCAACGCTCTCTTTGCATATTGCTGGCCTTTCGTATCATTAAAATCGAAACCGCTCATACTTTCTTTATCCAAATAA
>MFGW01000187.1:357-752 GCA_001780385.1 Candidatus Fischerbacteria bacterium RBG_13_37_8
AAAGAAGCTTCTTTTGCATTTTCAGCCGGCAGTATAATTCGTCTCAAACCCATCTTCTTTGCATCAGCAGCTATTGATAGTATCCCTTTTACTGCTCTTACACTATTATCTAATGACAGCTCTCCAACAATTAAATATTCTTTTAACTGCATCTCAGGAATTGCTCCTTGCGAAGCAAGTATGCCGATTGCTATCGGCAAATCAAAACCTGCTCCCTGCTTTCTTATTTCCGCAGGTGCCAGATTTACAATAATTGTTCGTTTCGGTAAAAAATGTCCCGAATTGATTATCGCAGCTATCACTCTTTGCTTGCTCTCTTTTATTGCAGCATCGGGTAATCCTACCAGCAAAATTTTGCGCAAACCCTTTTTTAATGACACCTCTACTGCCACTCT
>MFGW01000187.1:770-6288 GCA_001780385.1 Candidatus Fischerbacteria bacterium RBG_13_37_8
AACCGATGAGCTATAAACTCTCGCTAACATATTTTTGCTCCTTGTTATTATAATAACGGGTATTACTGTATATATCGTTTAAATTTTGCATTTGTTGCTTCATCGCAGCACCTGTTATCCCCTCATTAAAATGCGATAGTTCTTTCCTGTTTTACTAAAAATAACGCTTGACATCAAAAAAGTTAAAAGTATAATGAATATGGAGGAATATATATGAAAGATTACGAGGAAAGAAGCTATTACGACATACAGTTGACGAATAAACAAATTATTGTTCTTTTTATCGCAGGCATTGCCATACTTGCTTTAGTGTTCTTTCTTGGTTTAATGCTTGGTAAAAGTTATACAGAAGCTAAAAATGCTCAGCAAACAAAAACTGAAGAACGTACCACTGCTGAATATCAACCTAAAGAAGTAAAAGCCTTGCCCCAACAGGAAACGCAACAACCTAAAAAAGAATATGAATTCTATAAATTAAAGGAGGAAAAGGAAAAAAGAGCTGACACTCAACCTTCTATTATAACTCCAGCTCCTGAAAAGAAAGCAAAGCAACAACCTAAAAAAGAAGAACCTTCGCAAATCAGTTCCACCTCTAATGTATACTATTCTCTTCAAATATACGCTCTAAAAGATAAATCTGCCGCTCAAAAAAAGGAAAGTGAATACAAGGAAAAAGGTTATTCCGTAACTATCGCAAGCACTGATGGTTTGTACAAAGTAAGAATAGGAAAATTTGCCACTCGAGATGAAGCACAAGATTTTAAGAAAATTTTAGAAAAACGTGAAAAATTGCCTGCAATAATTGTCACTTATTAAGCCAAACCAAACATATTCGAAATTTCAAATAGCCCGGTGCGAACAAAAATGTATTAAAAAATTCCAGCAAATTTTTTTCCAAGAAACAAAGAAGTCAAAGGTAATGCTGAAAAATAAAAATTTATGTATTATTAAAAAGGGAGAACATATTTGATCGGTGAGCTTTTAATATCTAAAGGTTTACTTGATGAAGAAAAACTTAAAAAAGCACTGATTCTTCAACGAAAAGAACCTCATTATCTGGGCTACCTGCTCGCAAAAAACGGATTTGTCAGTGTAAAACAATTGCAAAAATTCTTTTTATTAAATCCTACTGAAGAAGAATCACGCTTATTAGAATTAGGATTACCTAAAGAAATAACAAAAAGAATTTCTTCTAAAATAGCATGGTTTTATCATGCTGCTCCTCTCGCAGAATTAGATACCTGTCTGGTCATTGGATTTACGTACCTGCCCGATATTTCCCTGCTTAACAGTCTCTCGCAACTGGCGGGAAAACCAATTAAACCTCTTCTTTGTTCAAAATCTACCCTTTATAAAGCTATCACGAGATATTTTCCCCTTGAACCAGACAAAGGAACATTTCTTCCTGTTGATACAGATATTGGAATATTCACCATCACTGATGAAAAAGAAAAAATAATTCCTAAAAGTATAACAAATCTTCATATACAAGATTCTACATCAGAATGGCTCAGAAGCCTTCTGGCTGATGCAATACGAAATAAATCAAAAAAAATATTGCTCTTCAAAAAAGAACAGCAGGCTGTCGTCGAATATGATAAAAAAAATAGACCTTTTTTACCTTTGCCAATTTCTGTTTATAACCGTCTTCAAAGATTACTTACTGCTCTTGCGTCCTTGTTAGATCCCTTACAACACCCGCAAAGAGGCTTTCTTCATATTAAAATTAATAATAAACTTCTCTTCCTCATTATCGATTCAATTCCTGATATTCAAGGTATTAATTTTAAGCTTGAATTTTTTGATGAAAAGATTCTTAAATTCGAATATCAGAATATAAAAAAACAATTTCCTGACTCCATTACCATTATTAAAGATTTTTTAACCAAAAAACATGGACTCCTTGCTCTTGTCTGTCCTTCAGGTTTAGACAGATGCTGCACTTTCTACCCTATCATCGACCATATTAAAGATAATCACAAATCAGTATTATTGGAGGATATTATTACTTATCCTCTCAAGAATATCGAACAAATTGAAGTATCTCCTCATGATTTAATACAATTCAGTCAAATTCTTGATAATGCCGCCAAAAAAAGTTATGAGGCGCTTATTCTCGCTCCCGTAATTCAAAAAAAATTAATGGAATTAACATTTCTCTTAGCTACACGAAAAAAAATTATTACCCTTTCATATGCATTTGACAGTGCTAAATTTATCGAGTGGCTTATAAAAATGGGATTCCGTTCCGCTTTAAAAGCTGGCCTGCTCTCCGGAATTATTTTTTATAGATACATTGCAAAAGTATGCCCTACCTGCAAAGTAAAATTCCCCATGGATAATTTTTTGCACACTGCTGATCTTGATACTACTGAATTTTATTCAAATACTGGTTGCTCTTTCTGCCAGGATCCTCTTTATTTTGACAAACAATTACTCATCGAAACTATACGTTTTGATTCAGATATCCTCTCCATTATTGCCCAATATGATTCTTCGGATAGCATCCGCAACGCTTTTAAAGAAAAAAATATTTCTCTCCTCTCTCAAAAAGCCTTGGAGCTTGCTGGAATGGGTCTTATTGATGCCAGAGAAGTAGTTTCAATCCTCAGGTAATCTTAATCTTTTTTTCTTTCTAGTACATCCTTATCATTCTGCATTCCTCCATGTGATGCTTGTCGAATAAAACATACCTTCCTCTCCCACTATTCTACCTATCATTTCCATGCTTTTCTAAAGGAAGATCAATATTGAAGGTGGTTCCTGTACCTTCTTCAGACTCTACACTAATCCTGCCATTATGCTGCTGAATTATGTCCTTTGCCACCGTTAAACCTAAACCGGTTCCTTTCGGTTTCGTAGTAAAATAAGGTTGAAAAATCATTTGCAAATCTTCTTTGCTTATTCCTTTGCCATTATCAGAAATAATAATCCTTGCCCATCTATCATTATTTTCTAAAAGTAATAACGTTCTTATCCTTAATTCCGCTTGCTCTTTCGGCAATGCTTCCAATGCATTTTTTATGATATTATGTAAAGCAGCTGAAATCAATTTTGCATCTGCCATGACGAGAGCAATTGCCTCGTTGTATTCTTCCTCAATTATCACATTATCCATTGAAGTTTTATATAATTGCAAAACCTGCTTTATTAAGCTATTAATATCCACTTCTCTTTTAACAGGATTTGGCATCTGGGCAAATAAAGAAAAAGAATCTGCCAGTGAATGCAATTTTGCGACTTCTTCCAAAATTGTTCTCGATGATTGTTCAAACAATTCATCGAAAATATAAGGTTTTTCATCCTTAACCTTTATAAGTGTTTTTATACATACTTGAATTGGTGATATCGGATTCTTTATTTCATGCGCAATACGCCGTGCCGCTTCTCTCCATGCATTTAATCGTTCCGCTATGATAAGTTTCTGTTGAGCTTCTCGCAAAGAAATAATCATGTAATTAAACGCAGATAATAACCGAGCAATTTCACCCTTTGCTGAATATTCTATACTTTTATCCAGATTCCCTTTTCCAATCTCCGAGGCTGCAGACACCAATACTTCTAAAGGTTTTGTAATATGCTTGGATAAAATCATGCCTAAAAAAATAGATAAACAAATCAATACAACAGCAGCTATGATAAATGTTTGATAACTCTTTCGAATAATGGAATTTACAAAATCCATCGAAATACTCACCTCTAAAATGGCAATCACCCTGTTTTGATAATCCTTGAATTCTTTAAAATAATCAGCTTCACTTTTTTCTTCCTTCCCGAGATTAATCGTAAACATGTAGCTTACTTCAGAAGTAAGATAATTCGGCAACATTACTGTTGAATCCAAAACATACCCTCCAATAATATAAATAAGTCTCTCTCCAAGTCGGATCGTTCGTTTCACCTGAACACTAAAATATGTCTTGTCGATTATTCTTTCTATGTGGTAAACCGGAACGTTGACAGGCCATTCAAGCTTTGCTTTTTGCAATTGTCCATAATTGGCTGTCCAATGACCACTGCTTAATATGTTCCCCTCTTCATTTATTATTTCAAAAAAATCTAAACCGGAGGCACTCTTTAAGCCACTGGCAAGATTAATCATTCCCGGTGTATAATTCGATTGCTGCAAATCTGCTAATAAATCAACATCACTTTGCATTATATAGTCCTGCAAACTTATTATAATCTCCTGAAGACTTCTGATTTTATATTCAATCGCTGAAGAAGAAAAATTCTTTATCTGATCAATATGTATTTTTGCTCTTTGTTTGTATTCATTCGAAATGGTTCTTAAGAACCATCCTGTTAAAATACTGACCGGCAATACGGTAATTATTAAAATTATTATGATTAAATAATACTTAATTCTCATAATTCAATAAAGCCATGCAGATGACAAATCACCTAATCCATAAAATTCCTGCATGTAAAAATTTAATTTCTCACTCGCAGCATATTCCCTGTTCAACAATACAAGCGGGATTATAATATTTTGTTGAATCAATTCCTGCTCATTTTGCTCAGTAAATGTTCCACTCTTCTGTTCTAAATATAATCGTAAGAATGAATAGGTACTCGCCAGCAGTTCTTCGTTTAATTCATTTTTCTTATAATAATTTGTGATTGTTCCAATAAGAATATGAAAATCACCATTATTCTGATGTGCAAAAAATTGTTCCTCATTTTGATAGTATATTTTCGTTTTATATCCTTCAGCTATCAACAAAGCTTGTATTCGTTCTGCAATCGAGAAGGTTACCATATCTCTTTCCAAAACAAGAATGGAAAGTTCCTCATCATATTGAAGCTTTTTCGCAATAATTTGATCCTCTGTTATTTTTGTGGTAAATAAACTCTGAATCACCAATCCTCTCTTATTAAACAAAACGTGCAGTAATTCATTTTTATTAATTTTCCTTGTCAACCATTTCCTGAAGGTCTCCTGTGAAAAAGGGTGATTTTTTGAATTGAGGATTAAAAAAATGAGTAATGGGGGCTGTTCCTGTAAAATATTGGATGAAGCTACTACCTTCTCAACATTGATCATTTTATTTCCCCAAAGCGAGAGCATTTGTACAGAACCCGTTTTCAGATAAAAAGCCGGATTAATTTCAGTGGTTGATATAAAAGATACCTCATCAAGAAAAGGCCTGCCATTAAAATAAGTTTCATTCGCTTCTAAATGGAGTGCTTCGGGGAGTGACTCATTCTTTACCTTGAATACACCTGTTCCTGAAAATTCTTCCGTATCCTTTTCATTTTTCCATCTTCTTACCATCGAAAAAGCAGGATGACAAAGCCTCGTTAATAATAATAAATCAGGCTCCCGCATCGTAATAGAAAAATGTTGAGAATCTAATTCAGAAATAGATTCCATATTTCTCAATAAATACGCATATGGATTGTTCATTCCTTTAATATTCAACAATGCATTTTTAACATCAAATGAACTTAGCGTACTTCTGAATGGCGTAAAAAATATATCAGAGCGCAATTCAAAATACCATGTATTCCCTTC
>MFGW01000187.1:6295-10628 GCA_001780385.1 Candidatus Fischerbacteria bacterium RBG_13_37_8
GCTTGTTCTAAAAGCACCATCTTTGCTTCCCCCTCTGAATTTAATCTGCACAACGTATTATATATTAGCTTGTCTATTTCATGTTCCTCTGCCCGTATATGCCAGACAGGATCTAAATGCGCAGGTAAATAAGCAATATCTACCGTTATCTTGCCATGGTAAATGGGAAACATTACTTCATAAGCAATGGATAATAATCCTAATAGAATGCATGGCAACAATAAAGCAATTTTTGCTTTCATAACAACTTTATCCTTTATTCATCCTGGTCGCACCCACCATTACTGCATTAAAATAAATTGTTGACATTGTTGTTCTGCTGTCATAAACACTGAATAAATACTGCAGCAATCCTTTATTTACATCTTGAATATCCAGAGACATAATACAGCCTTCACTTTCATATAATGTTGCCTCTTCAATAAATTTGGAATCTTGCAATGCGTAAATAATTACACCATCTGGAGGACAATTTTGATTGCTCAATGATGTTATCATATAATTGCCTTCCTTGCTAAAAGCTCTCCCCGCAGTAAAGTTGGATTGATAATTAAGCTGGAGGTTGTTTACATCAAAACCATAAATTTTATTATCTTCCATTATAAAATAAAGATTTTCTCTTCCTGAAGCGGCATGCATTGAAATGTCCATTGCATGGAAAGCTAGCTGCGTTCCTTCCGGGGATTCAATCCTTAATAAGTTTGTGCCTGGAATGGCTTTAACTTCAACTATCTGTTTCATATGGAATGTACTTATTATTTCATCAGTGCATGTAACAATTTCATACATCTCTTGCATCAATGAAATACAAACACCATTTTTCATCTGAGAATTCATTAGATAGAGGTATTTGTTATTTCCACTTATAATAAAACCTACAGGATCCCTGCTCCTTTTTTCATTCATTTCCCCAAGGGGAATGCTTATCTTATCTATCACAACATTATAAGCAAGTAACCAAATATGCAAAGCGGTTGTACCCAATAAAATTAAATCCTCTTTATTATCCTTATTTATATCCAGGCTTTTAATGGCAATTATCCTCTCCCCAATTTCATCTATGAATAGTACCTGGGAAAGATCATTACTACCCCTCACCCCATCACTATTTCCTTTTTCTATTTCAGAATGAAATGTCTCCAGATTGCTCATTTCACGCGATGCCTCCAGGGAAAATAATACTTTCTTCTTCCCTGGCGAATACACATCAACCAGAACACGCATAATATGACCTTGATACCCATAATGCAATTCCAATACTGTAATATTTTTTTTTCTCCGGAGAATAGTTCTTAGCTCTTCTTTCGTTACTATTGGAACATGCACATTCATCGATTTATGTAAATTGCTTCCTATTACCTTTAACCTCTCTTCTTCATCCGAGACCGGTTGCTGCAAAAAAACAGCATATGTTTTGGAAAGGTCTACATTATTACTGTGAAGTAAATTAATTATCTCATGAGTGATGGATTGAAATGTTTCTTCAAATGTGTTTGTTGAAAGAATTTCATGCTCTGCAGAAGACTTTTGCTCTGATGGCAATTGTGGTTCCGGAAGCATTACTTTCTTGCATCCGTGAATTACTAAAAGCAATAATCCCATTAATGCTAAACATTTGTATTTCATTCTATCGCTCTATCTCTTTCCCTCTTTCCATTCCCTGCATATAATGTTAAATGAATTCTAAAAATGTTCAAACAACATCCTACCCCTCGCTTGCTTCCCTTTTAAATTTCTTTACTTAGCAAGAAGATCCTTTGTTAAGGCAGTACCTTTTGTTTCCTGTTGCCGATGTCCCTTGCTTTGCTAGTATTGTAACCTATTGCTAGCCTAACGGTCCAAGAAGCTTATGTCTAATCCTGCCAAAAACTACATTAAGAAAACTAGATCGAGGTAAGAATGAAAATACCGGCGCTCTCCGTATTTTTAACAATTTTCTCAAATAGAGAGCATCTCTGTTCTTTTCATCCCATCTCAAGGCATATTCTAACATTACTATGCTCTCATATCGCTTGCCTTGTCGGTTATAAACCCATGCAAGGTTAACGTAAAGACTTGCATTGTAAAGCTCTTTCGTGATCGCTTCCTTGCATAATTTCTCCGCCAACTCAAACTTTGGAGGATTATCAAAAGCCAAACATAAACCATAAAATGACTTGATTACAGGATTTTCAGGATCAGATTCATAACATTTTCTGAACACGGGCAAAGCGGCTTGGTACTTCCTTTGACTTATATAACCAAACGCTATCTGGCTGTCAATCATAATCTTTCTTCTTCTTTAATTATATACCCTTAATAAAAATATTTCCACTGTTTTTGAAAATTATTCGCTATCATTTTTTTTTTACAATGGATACTTGTTTTCTTCTATTCCCTTTTCTGCTATCGTTCTCACTTGTTGAATTATCTTGGAATATGGTAGAATCAACAGTTTATTGAAAATGGTCAGATAACTTGGCATATCTCCCTGTTCATGGATCTCTGTCAATATTTCTAGCAGCATTTTGTAAACAGCAAAACCAGCATCATGACAATATGTTTTAGCTACCATTGCAGCAATAAATCCATCTTGTGCAATACCCTCCTTGATTACTCTTGCAATGACACTTTCGCATGAATATAATTCCATTAGTATATCTGAAATTCTGAATAATATTTCCTGCTGCCTCAATAAATTATCCGGCCACTTATTCATTGCTTCAATTATCATTACCAAAAGTGCTTTTTTTACATTATCGATCATTAATAATTCATCTGATAAAAATTCGCTTTTTGCGTTCTCCTGTTTTTCTAAATTCTTAATAATTTCTTCACTCAAGCGGGTATAGTTCTCTTTCTCCTTTGTAATTTTTCTTACAAACATTGAAGATATTACAAGACGATTTATTTCATTGGTCCCTTCAAATATTCTGTTGATCCTTGAATCCCGGTAATATCGTTCAATAGGATAGTCTGAACTGTAACCATACCCTCCATGAATCTGTACTGCTTCATCAACCACGTAATCAAGAAATTCACTCCCTTTTACCTTGCAGATAGCGCATTCCGCCGCAAATTCACCTAATCCTTTAATCAGGCCTTCGTTATTGTCTGCATTTTTTAATAAAGCGTCTATATCACCTGTTGCTCTATAAATAATACTCTCTCCCACGTATGTGTTTATTATCATCCGGCCTATTTTTTCTTTGATCGCTCCAAGCGTTGCTATAGGTTTCCTAAATTGTTTTCTCTCATTTGCATACTGGATTGAATCATTGATTGCTACTTTACATGAACCTATGCAAACAGCTCCTACTTTTATTCTTCCTACATTAAGGGTACCAAGTGCAATTTTAAATCCATTGCCCACGCCACCCAATAAATTTTCCACCGGTACCTTCACATTATCAATACATAAAGCAGTAGTCGAAGATCCTTTTATCCCCAACTTTTTCTCTTCAAGACCAGGCACAATACCGCCAAAATCCTTTTCAACAATAAAAGCAGTAAATTTCTCATCCACTTTTGCAAATAAAATAAATATATCTGCAAAACCAGCATTCGATATCCACATCTTTTCTCCATTTAGCAAGTAATAAGTGCCATCTTCTGATAATACTGCTTTTGTTTTGCCTGCCATCGGATCAGAACCCGCTTCTGCTTCTGTTAATGCAAAGGCACCTAAAAATTCTCCCGTTGAAAACTTCGGCAAATATTTCTTTTTTTGATCTTCACTTCCATAATATACAATGGGTAATGTTGCAAGTCCTGAATGCACGGAATAAGTAACTGCTAATGAACCGCCCCTTGCAAATTTTTCAGCTATAATCATAGCACTTACTTTATCAAGACCCACTCCTCCATAAGCTTCGTCTATCTCTGCTCCCAATAATCCTAACTCACCAGCTTTTTTTAATAATTTTCTGGTTAATTCATAATCCAGCGATTCAATTTTACTCGAAACCGGAACGACTTCATTTTCGACAAAATCCCGCGTTGTTTCAGCAATCATCTTATGCTCGTCTGTAAAATCAGCAGGTGTATAAATGTCTTCAGGTTCCAGTTCCTTGATGGCAAAATCCAATCCTCCTATTATTTGCTTGTTCATATTCTTCTCCTTTTTTTCTGTAACATTTTCATTACCATAAAAATTCGGGATTTTATGATTTTATAATTTATCACTCTTAGCATTCAATGCAATTCGCATTTATTACTATGCAGCAAAACTAGAGCGTACATTTTTTTTGCGTCTTTAGATTAGCACAGCACTTAAAATAAATCAACAACTCATGGAATATCCATTCATATTTTTACAATAAAATCTGCATCTTTTCCGAAACTTCGCTCGGAA
>MFGW01000187.1:10738-13125 GCA_001780385.1 Candidatus Fischerbacteria bacterium RBG_13_37_8
CGCTCTGCCAAAATTAGCATCCTTATTCATTACCATAAACAGGAAGTACTCATTCGTGATGAGTTTTAATAGTATCACTACATTATCAGTAACATTAATCAACTCGTCAAGATTGCCAGCATTATTGCTGGCCAATGAATTATCAATAACGCGAAGAAAATTTGTATATTCAGCAGCAAGCATATCGAGATTAAGCGAACAACTTCGCAAAGATTTTTCAATGGCAATTCCATCATAGCCCATTAAAAATAGACCATAGGCATCATCCAGTTTTTGCATTATTTGATTGAGTACTTCTCTAAAATCCATAATATTCCTTCCTCGGGTAAAGGCTCAAAAAATATGAGAGGGTTTCTTGTAAGTTTTTTATTGTTTTTTTTATTACTTTTTTTCCCTCTTTACAGTAGAAAGCCAATTTTCAAGGGTTGATATTCGTTTTTTTCTCTCCTGGTTTTTATCAGATGTTTTCGTTTGATCAGGAGCCTCAGAAGTAATTTCTTCTTTGAAAAATTGTTTATTGGTACGTGCATTAATCTTATTAAATTCATCCATCAATTCTTTCAATCTATTTACTGCAGCAGAATTATTTGGTTCAGCGATAAGAATTTTCTGATAGATTTTTATTGCTTTTTCATAATAACCCTGGGTAGCATAAATTTCTCCAAGGGTTTGTGTCGTTATTTCTATTGTTAATTCCTCTTGTTGAGCAAACTGATCACTTATCTCTTGAGCTTTTTCAGATATTGCATCATTAAATGTTTCGGGTTTAATTAAAGAAAGTATTTCAATTGGTTCGCGTTCATAATGTACTGACTCTTTTTCATTTGATTGAATTGCTGTTTGTTCTTCGCTTTGAGCATTGAAGTCTTCCTGTGCGGAAGGTTCTTGCATTGTTTCACTGCTGATAATTTTCTCCAGGGTTTCTTTTTCGATCTTTCCTGTACGCTCAGTTGAAAGAGTTTCTTCCGTTTCTTTTTCATCCGCGCCGGCAGCATCATCAGCTTGGGTCTTTGTAAGTGTTTCCTTTATAAGCGACATAGAAAATTGAACGGTAGGAGCTTCTTGTCGTTCTTCCTCACCAATTTTTTCTTCAAGGTATTTTATTTTATCACTGGTGCGCTCATCTGGTGAAAGAAGCTGCAACAATCTTAGTTTATCAAGCGCTTTATCCCAAAAAGTTAATTTTTCATATATTTCTGCCAATAATGAAATTGCCTGGATATTATCAGGGGCTCCTGCGTTAGCCTGTTCAAGATAATCCCTCGCTTGCTCAATATCATCTTTCTCGTAATAACATTTTGCAAGGGATACGTAAGCACTCCAATAATTAGGATGTTGCTCTATGCCTTTCAGGCAAAGATCTATCGCCTCATTTAGCCTTCCTGCTTTTCGATATTCTTCTACTAAGTGAACAAAACGAAGAGATGCAGGTTCTCTCTCTAATTTTTTTTCTAATTCTTCAATTAAAGACATTTCTGTCCTGAGAAAAGAAAGGGAGGACTTTTATACAGCCCTCCCTATTCTTAATTATCTTTTATGTTATGGCATAATCGTGGTGCATATTGCAAAGTGGCCTGCTCCATCAGTAACTCGAGCAACAACATTAAATGGACCAATAACTGCATAGACATGATCCGCTGATAAACTGCTTGCTGAAGTGATAAATGTGTTATTGGTATTATCACCAAAATCAATATTGTAGGTATAATTAGGTACACCATTTTGCGTGCTTACATCTACGGTACTTGTTCCTCCAGGTCCTCCTGAAGTTGCGGTCACCTCGCATCCAAATGCAGATCCAACAGTAATCGTGGCTGTTATAGAACAAGTATGACCATTATTATCTGTCAGGAGAAGTATGACCATGTAGCTTCCTTCTGTATGGTATGAATGAGAAACAGGATTGCCTTTATCAACTGAGCCATCACCAAAATACCATACAATACTTATAACCTGACCAAATTCAGAGGTAACGTCTGAAGCAAAGAAAGTAACCGTATCACCTGGAGATGGATTATTCGGAGTTATGACTATTGTTGCATTAGGATATCCTTCCGAGCCACATTCGCCACTAGGGGGATAATCAGGATATTTGTTCGGTCTTACAAGATAAACCCATGTGCTCGCAGTAACCTGATATGAAAAATCTCCATCATTGGCCGCTGCTCTAATAATAAGCTGTGTATCCATCGGTTTATCAGGAGAATACCAGGTAGTAGCAGCTACTCCATTACTTCCTGTAATCACCCTATTTCCCGTAAATCTTCCAAGATCCCATTTCTCATTGGAAATATTGTACACTTCAAAAAATACTAATCTGCCAGCAACCGGTCTACCTGAATAATCCAATAGCTCCGCAACTATTATAGTGTGTGATATTCCATTAG
>MFGW01000187.1:13153-21224 GCA_001780385.1 Candidatus Fischerbacteria bacterium RBG_13_37_8
TCTCAAAAACATTTTAGCACCTGAAATTCCCGTTGGATCTGGTATATCAACTTTTTCTACCGTACACGCATATTGAAATAACATTAACATAAAAGCCATTGCGCCAATTATTTTTGCTTTTTTACTCATTCTTTTCCTCCATAAAAATAATATTACTAATCTGCCCAGTTTGCAAATAGAACTTCGAGGTATCCCATAGTATGAACTGGTCTTCCTGCTAGATCATTTCCCCAGAAATCAATATTCGCCATTGTAGATATCACTACTTCATGCTCAACATCCTGTAAATCCCATAAAGGCGTTTCTCTCTTTGCAAGCGCTCGAACTATTGTGATTCCTGTTGAAGCAGAACCGTTTGCATTAACCTGTATATTCATTACTTCATCAAACGGATACGGTACATCTACACCTGGCGTATTCCTGTTATCAGGTCTCTTATAAGTAACTCGATATCTGTTCAGCACAACATTATTGAAAAAAGTTGGCACGATAGATTGATTCATTAAATAATTTCTGAAATCAATCTCTGCAGTATCATTTATATAGGAACCTTCATAATTGACATCCGAATACAATATCGAACCTGTATCCCCATTGCTGCTTGTAGCTCTTATACTAACAACTGAAATAATGACCCCTGCAGTATTATCTCTGTCAACTCTTGAGCAGTATGATAAGGAAAATAGTAAGCTAATCACTAAAATTAATTTCATTACTTTTTCCATCTTCTTCTCTCCTTATTTAATTATTCTTGGTGTTAAGAATATCAATAATTCTCTGTTTTCTCTCACGATATTGCTGTTCTTGAAAAGGTATTTGATTATCGGTATTTTGCTTAATCCCGGTACTCCAGCCTGTGCAAATTCATCTCTTCCTACTAAAATACCACCCATCACTGCAGTAGCACCATTTTCCATTAAAATGGTAGCTCGCGCTCGCTGAGTAATGATTGGGGGGGTTCCAAATACTACATTAGTAAAATCAGGCCTGTTATTTTCTACCGTCACATCCATTATGATAGTATCTTCCGCTGTTATTTGAGGCTTTACTGATAAACTTAATGTCGCATTCACAAACGTTGTAGTTACCGTATTATTCGCAATTGTTTGAACTGGTATTTGATAACCTTGTCTTATTTCAGCTTGTTGATTATTCTGCGTAGCAATCTTGGGATTTGAAAGGATTCTTCCATGTCCTTGATTTTCTAAGGCCGCCAAAGCAACATCTAATCTGAATGTGTCAAGCACATTTCCGGTGCTCAAGAGAACAGCTGCATTGGGGGCGATATTAGTTGGGAGGTTAACTGCATAACCACCTAACGGATTCCCTGCTATGCCACCTTTTGTAGAAAAAATCTTGTCACCATATGCATACATGGTGTTGGGAAACGATAACGAAGTGTTATTTCCATAAGAGGGATCCATTATTCCTCTAAAACCCCATTGAATTCCTAAACCCTGAGAGAATTCCCTTGAAGTTTCTACCATCCGTGCCTCAATTACTACCTGCGGAATACGAAGGTCAAGCGAATTGATTAAATTCTCTATCGCCGGTATTTTCTTATCAATGTCTGTAATAATTAACGTGTTGGTACGAGTATCTACATCTATCGTTCCCTTCGGTGAAAGTAATTTCTTAACCAGGTTTCCTACTTCTGCTGCTGTTGAATAACTCAAGGGTCGGATTATTGTTTGCATTGGTCTGATTAATTCTTCCTGTTCTTTCTGCTTCCTTCTTTCTTCAGCTTCCTTGGATAATACTGATACCGGGGCTACTCGTATCACATTTCCTTCAAGTGCATATCCTAATCCTTGCGAACGGCATATTAAATCAAGAGCTTGATCCCAGGGTACATCCATCAATTTTAGTGTTATTTTTCCACTCACCTGCGGATCCAATATTATATTTAATCCACTGATATCAGCAATAAATCTGAACAAATCTTTAATATCAATGTCTTTGAAATCAAAAGTAAATGCTTCACCTTCCCATTTTTTCTCTTCTGAAATAATGGTCTGCGCTTTCAATCCTGCTATCACTTTATCTTTCTTGGTTTTATCCTCTTCCTGATTTGAAAAGAGAGCTCTATCATTGCTTAATAATATCTGTCTCTCTGCTTCAGTATCGTTTTCTGGTTCCGGAACGGTCGTTTTAACTTCTGCTGTAGCTATAACTTCCGGTTCCTTCAACGGTTCTATATTCTCCGTTATTAAAGGTTCCTTCTCTTCATTAACAACTGGCTCCTCAATTTCTGCAATCTGCTGCACATCCGTTTGAGGCGGAATATTAATAATAAAGGAATTGCCACGCTCTACAATATTGTAATTCGTCTCTTTTTTTACATCAACTACTGCACGCACTATTCTGGAAGGCTCAGTCTGAAATTGAGCTATTCTCACTTTGTCAATAAGCTTAGAATTCATTAATTTCTGACGATTACCAGCAGTGAGCAATAAATCATAGAAATCAACTACGATTCGTTCCGGATTGTGTAAAACAAATGTTTTGTAAGTGACTTTTCCATCAACTGAAAAGGTAATCTGATTGTTCTGCTCTTTTGCATTCAAGGACATATCTCGTAAAATCGTCGCTGGTTTCATTGGCGCCACCGGTTGCTTCGGCTCATTTTCCTTTGTAACAACCTTAACTTCTGGCTGATTCTGCTTCACTTCAGCTATTGCTGTATTCTCAGGCGCTTTTTTTACTGCAACCTTTTCTTCCTGCTTTTCACTGCTTACACCTTCAATAAATATTTGAAATTTACTACCGTCACTTCTAATATCACAGGGAAATAACGAAACTCTCTGTATATTGAGATAATAGTTGTCCCCTTCCTTGAAAAATTTAATCGCCTTGACCTGTGCTGTATCAATTACTAATTCTTTCGGTAAATTGCTTAAATCCAATTCCTTGATCATAATCACATAATCAAGTGATTTCACATCAGATACAACTTCATAATTAATAGGTGATTTTGCCTCCAGCACTATCTTGGTCTTTTGCGGTAACTGCTCCCAGTAAAAATTGGAAAATTCATTGCTGAACACTTCGCTTTCACAAATCAGAAAACACATGGATAAACTCACCGCTATTACAATGAATAAATAGTTAAGCTTTCTCATTTATTTTCCTCCTCGACAATATGTATCTATGTTAATGTTTGTTTCTTTTTCCTGCATTTTGTTTCCTCCTGTCTTTTTTTAATAGCGCTGTTCACTTGTAGGATGTAACCATTTGATAACTTCGCGGAACTTAATTATTTCTGTAGGATCTTGCACCTCTTCCTTTAACACAACTTTCTTGATATCTATGGAAGTAATTTCTCCATCAAAAAACTTATCCCCAACTCTCATATTGTAAGATTTTTTGTCCGGTCCTGAAAAGATGGCAATGTAGTTATTACTGGAATCTTTTACAATCCCCTGAAGTTCCATTTCAGATATCAAACACCCTGCGGGACAGGGAATTTGAGTGTCAGCACGTTTCTTCTTGGTACCCCTTTTCAATGGAAGAAATGGGTCCCTTTTACCTGTTGGATCATAGAAATATGAAGAATCTATTTCCTGCATCTCATCCATGTTCGCTTGATCATCAGCACTAGCTGCTTGCGCCGGCTGCTGCTCCGGAGTAGCTCCAGCTTCCTGGGCGTTTAACACTATTCCATATACGCCCAATACACAAATGACAAATAAATTTATAAGAAGCCATTTTCGAACCATTCTTTATTCTCCTAATTTTTTAAGTTAACATTGGAGCTCATTCCTGGGTCTCCTTATATGTGTACGTTGACGCTATAATCTTCGCTTCTAGCGTGAACTCTTGTTTATCTTTAAATATCTTCGCTTTTACTGATATCGAACCAATATTGACAATTCTCTGCAAACGACCTACTTCTTCAAAAAATTTTGCCAATGAATGATATTCGCTGTTGAGCGATACATCAATTGGATATTCTATGTAGTATTGTTTGTCTGAGGAATTGCTTGGTCGAAATGCTACCACCTGGAGACCATAATGAGAAGCCCGTTCCTGTATCTTTGTATACAAATCAGCAAGCTCTTCTTTCTCAGGTAAAATCTTCTTCAAAAATTCTAACTGTATCTCTATTCTGTTCAATTCCTGCTTGAATTGCTCCGTCCTTGCCTTGCTTTCCCTTCCTTTCTGTATATCAATTTGTAAACGGGATAATTCATTCTTGTTTGCTGCTATTGTATTTTCCATATCATTAATAAGTAAGTATTTGCACAATACAATCAGTATAATAGCAATACCGATAAAAATAAGTATTTGCGCAAACCAGGGTAACTTAGCAAAATCATCTTTTATTGCCATAACTCATGTCTCCTTAAGTAGAAGCCTTTGGTTGTTGTTGAAATGGATTATCAATTTTAGCATTAATAATAAATTCATACGTCTCCCCACCAGATGATGTACTTGGCTTTAACATTACCTGCGTTAATTTAACATCCTTAAAGAAATCAGAGGACTCTAAATTATTAACAAATGTCGATGGATCAAGTTTATTGCTGCATTGACCTTTAAAATCAATGCTTGCGAGTCCTTTAATATCTACACTTTCCAGCCATAAAAATTGAGGAAGATTCTTCGTGATTTCATCTAACAGATGCACAGGCATATTTCTGTTTCTTCTCAGCATGTCAATAGCATCACGTTTGGCTGCCCATAAATTCTTTTTCTTCTCATATTTCACCACTTCTTCAATGTAAGGTTTTAACTCGGCAACTTCCTGCCGAGCCGCTTCTACTTCAGTCTGTGTATCATTTAATTCATTGTTCTTCTGGTACCACCAAATAGCCGAAACAATAAGACCAATTGCCACTATCACAATTCCAATTATTATAATGGAAGATACCGGAGGAGCTGCACCAAACGTCGGACCTTTAGGCTCTCTTTCCTTTGTAGTTTCAAGTAAGTTTATTTTTATCATGCTTCACCCACCTTCCTAATTGCAAGCCCTACTGCAACAGCTGCAGCGGGACCATATTCGTTTACAAATTCTATATCAACCATTTTATTCTTCACATTCTTGAAAGGATTCATTATATCTACGTAGATCCCAAATTTGCCCCCTAAGAAATCTCTAATACCAGGTGTTTTCGCCGCTCCACCACAAATGTAAATCCTGCTCATCTCTTCTTCAACAGCAGTAGCTCTAAAAAATTCAAACGTTCTCTTTATATCTTTGGATATCTCATCCATTATCTGATTAATCGAATTCTGTATCATGTTGGGACTTACTCCCTCAGCAGGGATGCCTCGCTTTACCGATTCAGCACCTTCTCTGCTAATATTAAAATCCCTCATTACCGCTTCAGTAATGGCATTGCCTCCTATTCCTATATCACGCGTAAATAACGAATTCTCACCTTTAATAATATTAATATTTATTTTACTCGCACCAAAATTCAACAGGGCAATTACCTCGTTTGCATCAATAAGCTCTTTATAATTCGCTTCAAATGCATTCTGCATCGCAAAAGCATCAATGTCCATTAAAACAGGTTTCAATCCCGCTTGCGTTATTGCATTACTGTAAAATCCTACAATGTCCTTCTTGGCTGCAACAAGTAATACATCAATCGCCTCGCCTTTGGAAGCCTTCCCTAAAATAGTATAATCTAAATTTACCTCTTCAATAGGAAAAGGTATGTATTGCTCAGCTTCCCACCTCACTGACTCCTGTAATTCTTCCTGACTCGCTACACGAGGCAATGTTATCTTTTTGACAATTACTGCACTCCCTGAAATGGACGTCGCTACAAGCTTCTTCTTGATGCTCTGTGTATTTACCAGTGTCGAAATCCCATCAGCAACAGCCATAGCATCAATAATGGCGCCTTCCACTATAGCGTCCGGCTGAAGAACTTGAACACCAAAGCTCACTAGTTCCTTGGATTTTCCTCTGTGTTTTAATTCAACTAATTTAATTGCGTGGGAACCTATATCTAGTCCCACAACTTCTTTTTGACCACCAAATAATACCACAGTTTCTCTCCTTTTAAAGGTTTATCTGTTTAGAATTACCAAATTACAACTAACTTGTCAAGCTTTTTGATAATTTTGCACCTCTCAATCGTGCTTGGAAAGCCATTTCTTTGCATAAAATAACCTGTAATTTTAAGTAACTCTTTTATTATGTTGTATTTAAAAAAGGGCTGTGTTTTGCAAATCAGAACAGCGCCTCGCCTTCTCGTTACATCGCCTTGTAAACCTTGATTCTTCATATCTTCAGTACCCCCTTTTTTTTCATGGTACCGATCCCATCGGCGATTCTTCTCCCATGAGCTCCTTTCCGTACCGTTTCACTCCTTCTTTTATCCCCTCCGCTAACAATAATTTATAAGTCGCACTTGCCAATCTATTAGCTTCGGTTGTATTGCTTAAAAACGATACCTCCAGTAATATCGCAGGCATTTGAGCTCCAATCAACACATAAAATGGTGCTTTTTTCACTCCTAAATCTCCTGTCCCATATTTCTGCTTGATCGTCTTTACCAAATATCGATGAACTACCGAAGCAAAATCCTTTGACTCTTTCACTTTTGCGTTAAGCATTATCTTTTTTATTAATTTTTGCATTTCTCCTATATTTTTTTGCGACGTAGCATTCTCTCTTGCTGCTATTGCCATTTCTTCTTCCGTTACGGCAAAATTTAAATAATACGTCTCGATGCCCATCAATCTCTTGTTGCGATGAGCATTTGCATGTATTGATATGAATAAATCAGCTTCCAACGAATTTGCTTTTGCCGTTCGTTCTTCAAGTGACAAATAGACATCTTTTTCTCTCGTCATATAAACGTTAAAACCTTCTTTTTCTAAGTTTTCAGCAAGATATTTTGCCACTGAAAGTGCCACATCTTTTTCTTTCACTCCATTTTGTCCTATTGCGCCAGGATCTTTTCCTCCATGTCCGGGATCAAGCACTATTTTTCGTACTCCTAATCCAAGCTGACGTGCCAAACTATAGGTGCCATCAGAATTCACACCTGGCGATTTTACCTGATGTTCCGGTTCCATCGGTGCTTCAATCTCCGGTACACTTGCTATCTTCTTCTCCGTTTCTTTCGCTTCTTGTTTTTCTTCTATTTCATCAGCATAAATATCCACTACTATACGATAAGGGTCGCTTAGACTGAAAATGTCGAATCTCTTAATCTTATCAAAATCAAGAACTACACGTCCTGTTTTCTCTGAATACTGTCCTACGCGTACCCCCTTGAGAAATCCTTTTTCCACTTCTATCTTATGCTCTATTAAATCATGTGATACCAATGCCGGTTCAATATCAATAAATACCCTGTCAGGTTCCTTCAGGGTGCCATAAGAATAACCTGCTTTACTGTCAAAATCGAGAACAACCCTTGTATATCGTTTTCCTGTCCAATGCCGTATACTCTTCAGCATCGGAAATTCTTTTTTTGCATTTTTTTGAATAATACCGGTATCCTCGATTGTTTTTCTCAATATTTCAGCTTTTTTACTCATATCTGATTTCGGGTACAATGTTTTCAACTGGTTTAAATAATTAATTGCCTGTATTCCATTTCGTTTTTCCCATTCCAATAATGCCACCATATACACTGCATCATCTGCGTAAATACTTTTTGGATACCGTGAAATTAATTCCTTGTGCAAATTTATTGATCGTTGCAGGTAATCATCTTCCAGAAAAATTCTGTACCCCTTCTCATATATACCCGCTTCTTTATGAAGGGCATCATCAGCTATTTTTGCGCTCGGATATGCCGTGTGTATATCCTTATATAAATTTGCTATTTCGACAAATTTATTCTCGGTTATTTTTTTACTTTGACTGAAAAGAATTGCTTCCTTTTTTTCTGCATTCTTATACATACCTAAAGCATGTTTTATTGATGCATGTAACCCGGATGCAGTCCATCCTGTGATACATAAACATCCTGCAATAATCATCAATGCAATTTTTCTCATGCTCTTATCTCATTTTTAAGCTCTGGGATGTGATTTTTTATAAACTGACAGAAGCATTCCTACATTCACATGGGTATAAATTTGCGTGGTAGCCAAT
>MFGW01000187.1:21287-23550 GCA_001780385.1 Candidatus Fischerbacteria bacterium RBG_13_37_8
CTTTTCGCTGCTTCCCCATAAGGAATAATACGTTCCTTGCCTCCTTTGCCACTCACTCTCAACAGATTCTCTTCTTTCATGATGTCCTGCAATCGTAATGAAAGCAGTTCAGAAACCCGCAGTCCGCATGAATATATTAATTCAATAATTGCCTTATCTCTCAATCCTGTCACGCTACCATCAGGTAAACTTACCAGCTCATCAACCTCTTGCTCTTCTAAAAAAGTCGGTACTTTCTTGTCTCTCTTTGGCGTGGAAACTGCCCGTGCCGGATTATCACTCCGCACCCCGGATTTAAAAGCAAATCTGCACAATGTTCGTATTGCCGCTAATTTCCTCGCTATGGTTGCCTTTGTCAGCTTTTTTTCAAACAGAACCTGCAAAAATCCTCTGATATGATGTGAAGTTACCTCTTCCATTGCTCCCTTCCCCTTTATGCCACACTGCTGCTCAAGATAATTAAAAAAATCTTCAACATCCCGCGTATAACTTTGAATGGTTTTTGGAGAGTATTGTTTTTCAAAGGCTAGATAGTCATAAAACCATCTTAAAAAATCATAAGCCATCTCAACTTATATAATAATGCAATTTTACATGTAAAGCAATAGTTTAAGTATTGGTTTAAGCAATATCTATCTACTTTTTCCTGCCCCAACCTCTGAAAAGTACGATTCTATCTATATTTTTATCCTGTCTCATCTTTTGCTTTAGTCCGATGAAATCCCTGCTGAAATAACAAAGGTACTATCTATTCCTTGCTCGAAATAACAATTTCCGATACATCAAGCAATTTTAAAAAAGTATTGTTTATATTGGTAAGTAGTGCAACACGATTATCCCTGACCACTTCATCTTCTGACATTACCAGAACATTATCAAAGAGATTATTTATTGGCGCAGACATGGAAAGAAGCGCCTTGAAAGCATTTTTATAACTCTTTAATCGAACATATACTTTCCATTCTTCCTGCAGTACAAGCCATGCCTGGTACAGGGCATCTTCTTCTTCCTGTTTAAAAAGTGCTGTATCGACTATATGCTGTTGTTTTTGCCCGCGCAATATATTATTCACCCGTTTATATGCTTTCACTAATTGCTCAAAGCTTTCTTCCGGCAATATTTCATTTATTGCTGCAAGTCTCAGCCATGCATCGTGTAAATCATCCTGCTGGGAAGCAAGAATAGCATTAATTATATCGTAACGGTAATTATTCTGCTCAGCAATTGATTTAAATTTAATAAGGATATATTCCTGCAGTTCATCACCCCATTTATTATTTTTAGATTGAAGTTTCATCGATTGTTTATAATTTTCGATTAGTTTTGACAATGATATAAAAAATGGGAATTCAATTAACAAACGGCAGAAGGTTACTGCTTGTCTTCTCATTCCGTAGGGATCCTTCGAACCGCTTAGTTCAAGTCCATGAGCAAATCCATTGCACAGGTTGTCAAATTTATCAACAAGGGAGAGCAATGCTGCCATTTTTGACGAAGGTGCAGGATCAGTAAAGGTGACCGGCATATAATGTTCATAAATTGCAAGCGCAATTTCTTTACTTATCTTTTCTTCTTTTGCTAAAAGCCCGCCCAGTTTGCCCTGAAGCGAAGGAAATTCTCCTACTGTTTTAGATGCCAAATCACATTTACATAATTCTGCTGCTTCTGCTGCAAGGAGTTGTTCCGTAGCATCCAGTGTAAATAATGGTGCTAAATACTTTATTAAATTTACCATCCTGTTTATTTTATCTGCCAGCGTTCCTTTTCCTGCCTGAAAAATAATTTTCGGCATTACAAGCTTTAATTTGCGCAAACTGGTTTTTTTATCTTCTTCCCAGAAAAATGAAGCATCTTTTAACCTTGCAATTGCAATTTTCTCGTTGCCATTTTTTATAATTCCAAAATCATCTTTATCAATATTAGCTACTACCATGAAATAAGGCAATAGTTTTCCCTTCGTATCTTCAAGAACAAATGCTTTTTGATGTGCTTTTAAGCACGTTATTATCAATTCTTCCGGCAGAAACAAATATTGTATAGGAAAATCACACACAACGACTAATGGATTTTCTACACTATGTACTGCATACTCCAATAAATCTTCATCCTCTCTCACCTGAGCATTCAATTTCGTAAGAAGTTCCTGCATTTGTTTTAAAATGAGCAGTTTTCTTGAATGATTATTCACCACTACAAAATTTTCTTGCAGCATTCTAATATATTCTTCCCAACTTCGTATGACGAGGTATGATTCTCCAAGGAA
>MFGW01000187.1:23568-27492 GCA_001780385.1 Candidatus Fischerbacteria bacterium RBG_13_37_8
ATTTGAGCTTGTTACATCAGCTATGGTGAGGGAAATTATTTCATTTCGATACAGTGCAACAATCCATCTTATCGGGCGCGAGAAAGAAAATTTACTTTCTTCCCAGTACATCGATTTTTTAAAATTAAGTTGCAGAAGCAACTTCTGTATTACCTGCGGCAGGAGTTTAATAGTCTCCTCTCCTTCCACAACTTGCTGGTAAGCAAGGTACCGTCCTTTTTTTGTGTCTACGGTAGTTAATTTATCCACTGTTGTTTCATTCGTATCTGCAAATTTTAAAGCTGCCTGGGTTGGATTTCCATTATTATCAAAAGCAACTTTAAAAGGCGGTCCGGTAATAATTCTCGATACTGTTTCCTGTCGTTCCTCTATTTCACTGCAATGAATTACGAGTCTTCTTGGTGTGGTGAATATTTGAGGTTCGCTATGTTTTAATTGAGCTTCACTCAAATAAAAAGTAAAATCTGTTTTAAGTTGTTCCTGCAGGGATATTTGATCCTCGACAGGCAATTCCTCGCATCCTATTTCTATAAGTAATTCAGAACCTTTAATCATATTATATTTACTCACTATAATTTATCATCAAGATTAATCTTGCCCTTCCAAATAAAGCGCTGCAATTTGAGAAGTAAGATTTCTTATTTTTGCAATTAAATTTGTCCGTTCCGTTATTGAAATAGCTCCCCGTGCATCAAGTATATTAAAAATATGGGAGCATTTCAGACAAAAATCATAAGCTGCCAGCCATAATTTTCTTTCCATGGAAATCTTGCATTCATGTTCATACATATTCAGTATTTTATAATAATTGTCGATAGTAGCAAGTTCAAATGAATATTCTGACTGCTGTTTTTCTTCATTCATTCTCAAGTCCTTATAAACATAGTAATCATTCCATGGAAGTTCAAATATATTATCTATTTCATTAATAAGGGCGGTTATTCTTTCAAGACCATAGGTTAATTCAACGGAAATTGGCATCAGTTCGTACCCCCCCGCTTGCTGAAAATAAGTGAACTGGGTAATTTCCATATTGTCACAAAGTACCTGCCAGCCAACACCCCAAGCCCCCAGTGTCGGAGCTTCCCAATTGTCTTCATCAAAACGGAGATCATGTTCCTTTGGGTCTATACCTAATGCTATGAGACTCGCTAAATATATATCCTGTATATCACGCGGCGCAGGTTTTAATATTACCTGGTACTGAAAATGCTTGTAAAGCCGATTTGGATTTTCACCATATCGCCCATCTGCCGGTCTTCTCGAAGGGTGCAGATATGCTACTCTCCAGGGAACCTTTCCCAGCACTCTGAAAAACGTCTCCGGATGCATCGTCCCTGCTCCCACTTCAACATCATAGGGATAATGAATCACACATCCTTGCTTCGCCCAAAATTTTTCCAGCGTAAATATTACATCCTGAAATGTTATTTTTATTCTCTCTGCCACTTGTGTTCCTTTTTGTTATTTTAATTATATTCCTTCCTGCATACTCTTTCTTTTTCACCTGTTGTCATTATTTATCTGTCTGTAAAATTCATAAAATCTCAAAGGTTTCTCTACATGGTGCTGTATCGTCACTTTCAAAATCGAACCTATTCGTTTCAATAACCTGTCATTCACTGCAAGAGTTTCTAATTGTTCTATTTTAACATATAGTAACTTATTCATCAACAAAAATGCTTCCTGCTTCACTTGGATATCCTTTATTTGATAACAGTCATTGCATTTGAACACTCCTTCAGGAGAAAAAAAACGCACTTCATTCCCGTTCATTATTTCTTTTTTACATACAGCACAATTTTTCCAATCCGCAATAATACCATGTTCATGCAAAAATTGTATCTCAGTCCAGCGTGCGAGCAAACTTAATGCGACATCCCTCTTGATACCTGCTTGAATAGCTTCAAGCAGTTTGTAGAAACGTATATTTTTTCCTGCCACGGCAAACTCTTTCATTAATTCTGTGCTGTAAAATATAAAAAAATAATATTCCGGCTTTTTTCCATATTGAGATACACTCGATATTACAACTGCTTCCTGAATAGTCACCAGTTCCCTATCCTCTTTCTGCAAATAGCTGATTTCAACACTCGTTAATGGCTCAAAACAGGATCCATACTTGCTCTTCATGCGCCTCGCTGCTTCAGCAACTCCCTTCACCAAACCATGATTCATCGTATAAAATATGATCAGCTTGTCAGCTCGCTGAATATTACTGCTTTCTATTATTATTGCTTTATCTTTTATTACTCGCATAACTTAGGGATTGGGGACTGGGGACTGGGGACTGGGGAATGGGGATTGGGGACTGGGTCCCTGGTCCCCAATTTCTATCCCATAATTTCTTTGTAAACTTCATACGTTGCATGTGCCGTATTTTCCCAGTTAAAATCTTTGATTCTTGCATATCCTTTCTGAACCATCTCCCTTACAAGATTATCCTGTTTCAGTATAGTAACTATTGCATCCTGTATCTCCTGCGGTGTCGTCTCTTTTAAATAATAAACTGCATTCTCTCCTATTTCTTCCAATGCGCTTCCTCTTGAAGCTATCACTGGAACACCATAGCTCATTGCTTCAAGCAAGGGAAAACCAAAACCTTCTTCAATAGATGGCATTACAAGTACCTTCGCATATTGATATAATAACCGCTTCTGCTCCTCCGTCACATAATCAAAATATTTTACGCAGGTTAGTTCCTTAATTCTTTTCATTACCTCGTTGCTACCAAAACCTGCTTTTCCTACAAGAATTAATGGAACCTTATATTTCCCTTTATTCAATTCCTGAACCGCTTCTAAAAGCGGTATGATATTCTTTCTGCGCTCTATTGTTCCAATAAATAATATATATATATCTGGCAATCGCATCTGTTCTTTAAGCAGTAATTGCCCGGTACCATTTTTATTATTTACGACAGGATCCTGCAATCCTGAATGCACTACTTTTGCTTTATCCGCTGTTTCAGGAAATGCCTCAATGAGCCTTTTGCGTGTAAAATGTGAAACACAAATTATTGCATCAGCATTTCTAATTGATCTTACAAAAAGTTTCCTGTCACGCTGATAATTTCCTGAAATATTCTCACCTCCCTCATTCATAAAATACATGTCATGTACTGTGATAATTTTCTTTGCTTTCACGGCAGGCAGACTCAGCATATAGGGTGAATGAACAATATCAATTTTTTGCCCGACCAGTAGTTCTACGGGAGGAAAATGCAACCTGTGCATCAATATATTAAATAATTTTGAAGGAATTTTCATGTTAATTATTCTGCCCTTTTCTCCATGCTGAATGTGCAATGCATATTTTAGAGAACTGCTTAAACCGAGGATTGATAATCCAGTATCTTCCAACAACGAAAGATATTTAAACAGTTCCCTCGCATAGACACCAACACCGGTTGGTTGAAATAAAGCCGGGCATAAATTAATACATACCTTCATAATTTTTTATTATTATAGCTCACCTCCCTGCAAATTACTATTTCCCTATTCCTGATTCACAGGGCTATAGCCCTGGGCTAATTTCGCCTGTCCCTCCGGGACAATTTTCCCTATTCCCGATTCCCCCTCTTTATTATCTTTTTTCAATATGTTATACTTTTTTTCACAATATAAACGGAGGATTACTATGGTTAATGTAGGCGAAAAACAATTTCATTCTTTCATGCTTTTTGTCCTTTTGTTCTTCTCGTTATTTCTAACGACTTATTGCAGTCAGGCTCCGCAGCAGGATAAGCCGGTAACATGTGAGCAGGTACGTTCCATCAAAATAAATATGACTCCAGATCAGGTAGAATCGCTTCTTGGACCACCAACACTAAAGGATATGAAGGTGGGTGTATCTCACTGGACTTATGCTACTGAAAAGGGAACCTGGATTATAAAATTCAGGGAGGGTAAAGTTGTTGACAGC
>MFGW01000187.1:27513-28329 GCA_001780385.1 Candidatus Fischerbacteria bacterium RBG_13_37_8
TGATGTTTTAATAAATAAATCATGTTTATAATTTTTCCTATTAGTCATGAAGATCAGATAATACGGAGATTACCTGTTTGCACCATAGGAATAATGGTGCTCTGTTTACTTGTTCATCTTTATTCTTTATTCATCGTCAGAAGTGACAATGAAATGCTGGTAAAAGCACTTAATGCCGTGAGGGAATATTATTTTGTACACTCAGATTTCCTTCAATATCCCGATATTTTTGACAGGTATGTCCCTTCAAAGGAATGGGAAGCAAATCATCCGGACTCATCCCTGGAAACACCTCAAGAAAAAGAATTTAACCGGCTGATCATTGAATATCTGCATGCTTTTGAAAGCACTTTTTATTACCGGTTCGGTTTCGTGCCGGGTCATTGGAATTTTGGAATAATTTTCTATCAATTCATTCACGGTGGCTGGTTGCATCTTTTAACCAACATGTGGTTTCTTTGGCTTATTGGAACTATTATCGAAGATGTTTGGGGAAGACTACCGTTCGCTGTTTTTTATTTGCTCTGCGGTATTTTTGCAGCTTCCGCCCATGCACTTTTCTTATCGCAATCGAGCGAACCTGTTATTGGAGCTTCAGGTTCTATCGCTGGCGTTATGGGTGCATTTTTAATAAAGTACCATAGAACACGCATACGGTTTTTTTGGGCAATCTGGTTATTTATTTCTGCAAGACACGGCACATTTCATGCCCCTGCTTCAATAATGCTTATCCTTTGGTTGCTCCAGCAAATTGTCTATGCACTGGCTGATCCGGGTGGCTTATTAGGTGTCGCGTTCATCGCTCATATAAGCGGT
>MFGW01000187.1:28364-29927 GCA_001780385.1 Candidatus Fischerbacteria bacterium RBG_13_37_8
ATCAACCGGGCTTGAAGAAAAATATCTCCTGGCTCATACAGAAGCATTGACTTCCTATACTCAGAATCAATTCATCGTTAATGCAATGGATTCCATCGAAAAATGCCAGTATGATGAAGCTGAAAAAAATCTTACCATCCTCCTCAAAAAAGAACCTCATAATATGGATGCACTTCTATTAATGTTTCAGCTTGCCCGGAAAAGAGTGGATGATATAAATGCTTCATTATATCTCGCTTCGCTTATTGATAATCATCTGCAAAAAAAAGAAATTGATTTAGCTCTCGAGCTTTACAGGGGAAATTCCTATCACTACCCAGATTTGAATCTTTCGTTTGCATCAATTAATACCCTCGTCTCTCATTTTAAAAATCTGAAGGATTACGACTCCGCTTTTGATTTGCTGCAAAAAACAGTTCGCCTGCATCCAGACGATATGACAGGTTTTAAAGCATTAAGCAGTTATGCGGAACTTTGTTCTTCTGTGGAAAAATATGAAGAAGCAGGGAAAGCTTATTCCGTATTGCTCAGTAAAACATTGCCTCCTGAATTTCACAAGTATATCCGTGAAAAATTTGATCAGATACAAGCATTTCTTCCAACACATCTTGAAGCCTCAATCAAAGAAAAATCTCCCGAGCCACAGCTTCTTGTCAAAGAAATGAAAATTGTCAAACTATCTTCCGATGGCATCGTCATTCATATTAAGGATGATGAAAAAATGATCCTGTGGAATCGCATACATTATCTATCAACAGCTCGTATTAAAAATCCCGCCAATCAAAAACCATATCATGATTATATTATACTTGATTTAATTAATGCCGAAGGCAATGAAAAAATTTTTACTGTTTACAGAACATACAGTTTTACACTGAATCTTGCAATTTTATTTCCTGACAAGAAAGATTCTTTAATGGATAAATTCCTCTCCCTTCTCAAAGAAATTACCCTAAATTCACATTGTGTCATGCTGCACGCCATCAATCCGGAGGAACAATTATTCACCCTCTATACTTCTATTGATACTTATATTGAGAGTATCTCAGTAGAATTAATGAAAAGAATGTAATGCCGCACCTGTATTTCTTCAAAGTCAAAAAGAGTATGATAAAAATTGGCTATGCTTAATAAAACAATATGGAATTTACAAAATCAAATATTGGAGAATATCAAGGATGAAATGAAACATAGTATTGGTGTCCGTCCACCTATTCTCAGAAAGTATTATAATGACTATAAAAGGACCTTCCTGAGATTTCAATCATTCAGCAGCTACGAGGAACTTATCGCCGATATTAAACAAGTACAAATCGTATACTGCGGTGATTATCATACTTTGAAGGAAGCTCAATTAACAAATATAAAATTACTGAACAAACTTATTAATAAAAATTCCCGTATTATTATTGCAATGGAAGCTTTCCTCAGCAAACATCAAGAACTAATCGATCTTTTTATGAAAAACCAGCTTTCCACAGAACAATTTCTGAATAAAATCAATTATGATAAAACATTTGGATTCAACTGGAAAAATTATGAACCAATTCTTAATTTTGCAAA
>MFGW01000187.1:29958-40839 GCA_001780385.1 Candidatus Fischerbacteria bacterium RBG_13_37_8
ACACAACCTATTGATCCTAAAAAAAATCTTCTCAACAGGGATAAAAAAAGCGCAGCTATTATTGCTCATTATGCACAGTCATTCCCTGATCATTTAATTTGGGTGATCATAGGTGATCTTCATTTAGCGCCAAATCATCTTCCCGCTGAAACCAACAATGAATTAAAAAAAAGGAATATAAAACTTAATGATCTCATCGTGTATCAGAATAGTGAATCAATCTATAAAATTCTTGTTTTAAGAGATCTTGTCGATAAGATTGAAGTAATCAAACTAAGAAAAAATACTTACTGCATTATGAATACTCCCCCGTGGTTTAAATATCAGACCTATATTCACTGGATGGAACATGGAGAAAATTTGCGCAAGCAATACCTTGCCACTACTAATAATGATGAAGATATGATGGATGTAACGGATGATATTGCAGCATTAATACTTTCTCTCACTGGCTTCCTTGAACTGAAAGGAGATAATCTCCTTGATTATAGCGTATACACTCCTGATGACGTCTCTTTTTTAAATATTTTTCCTAAAAAATCACTCGAGTATAAAATCTATAGAAAAAAAATGATCGGTTTGAATAATTTCATTATTCCTGAATATAACATCCTCTATTTATCCAACATTAGCATTGATAACATGATTGAAATAGCAGCCATGCATATTTTTTTCACCCTTTCAAGAACTTCACAATGCCTCGGCACATCAATTCATGATTTCTATACAAGAATACTCATTTCCGCACTATCATTTTTTTGCTCTAAAATTATCAATTATAAAATAAATATTGCTTCTCTTGATAAATTTCTCCATGATTCTATCAAAAATAAATCACAAATAAATCATGAAATTGCATCTTTAATTCTCCTGCATGAATCTTTGCTGGTCCTTCACAAAAAGCTTATATATTCCGATTCCAACTTAATAAAATCTATTCATGATATTGCCTCAAAGGATGTTGCAATGAATCACTCCGTTTCCAGTTATATTGGAAAAATGCTCGGAAATAAATTATACTATTCATTTCAGAATAAAAATGAAATCCTGACGAAAATTAAATCTTTCTTTATCAAAAGACCCGATACAGAAGGAGCCGCCCTGGAACTATATTTTAGCCTAATAAAATTAGCATATGCCTATGAATATGAATGAACAGGGGACAGAAGGTAGAATAAAGGTAGAATATATGTGCTTATTTTTTTACATAAAAATAATGGTACAGAAACAACGAATTTATACATTATGCATCATACTTATCGCCTGTTTTTCTTGCATACCAGGTTGGCCTTTATGCACTCTTCCTGATGATAATCCATCAGATGTATATATTATTGAGGGAATAAATGCTGCTACCAATTTTGATTTTAGCACTGCACATGAAAATTTCACGCAATTGCATAATCTCGACAATAATCATCCCGCTCCTTATTTTTACTTTGGCTGGCTCCTCACACGTATGCAAGATTTTTATATGAATAAAGATTATAACGACATACTCAGGTATCTAAAATATGCTGATTCCCTTGCAGATAAGAAATTGAAACAACATCCAAATAATATCGAAGCACTATTTTATAAGGCAGCTTCAAAAGCACTTGTTGCATATATCGATGGCCTAAAAGAATCATGGTGGAATGCAGCACAAGCTGGCAAATCCATGAGAAGCTATTCTAAAAAAATTATAGAACTGCAGCCAGATAATCCTGATGCTCTGTATTTCCTGGGTACTTATGATTATTTTTCCGATTCCCTGCCTGCAGCTCAAAAATTTATCAGAACTCTTCTTCTCATACCCGGCGGCAATAAAGAAAGAGGTCTTCATGAGCTTCAGGAAGTTTCTGAAAAAGGCTATTACACTAAAATCGAAGCCAAGCGCACCTTGCTTATAATTTACGTATATTTTGAGAAAGATTGTGAACATGCTGAAAATATCGCTTTCAACTTAATGGAAGAATTTCCCAATAATCCATTTTTCAGATTAATGCTCAGTCAATGTTATTATATGAAAAAAGAATGGCAGCAGAGCGCTAAAATACTTGAAGATGTACCCGACAGTATAAGCTATTTAAAAAAATATGGTTATTCCAGTCTCCTGTATGAAATTAAATACTGGCTTGCAAGAACTTATCTTCATCTGGAAGAATATCAGCAGGCTGAAACTATATTACTCACTATTATACAAGATAAACCAAAGGAACCTGCTTGGCTTTATCAGTGGGCATTGCTTTCACTGGCTCAATGCTATGATATTCAAGGCGATGAAAAACATTCAATGATTTATTACCGTAAAGCTTTACAAATAAAAAATTATAAAGATGCTCATTCTAAAATAAAATGGCGGTTGAGTCGAAGAACAGTTTTATTGCTTGAATATACAGATTATTAAAAAACAGGGACTACCTAAAATAGGGACAGTCACCTATTTTTCTTTAAGAAAAATAGGTGACTGTCCCTATTTTAGGTAGTCCCTGTTTTAGGGTGACTGTCCCTGTTTTTTTTCAGGCATTGACAAAACATAACGCACTTTATATAATCCCTCTCCTTTATTATCGATAATTTATAGATATTTCAAGATACTGCATTATTATATGTGAAGGAGTTTTAGTGTGGACAATCATTCAGAATTATATTTTTCCATGATTTTTGAATTTAATAATGGCGATGGCGTGGTTGCTTCCTTGCAATACTGTCGGAAAAGACTGGATTGCATAAATCCGCATTGCAGAAAAAAAACTCCACTTTCAATTAAACTGGATCTTAGTTCATTCGATAAACAGAAATACGAAGTCATGAGCTATTACCCGATTTGTTCACATTGTCTTTATAAAAATATGCCAATACTTGCAAAATATTGTTCTTAACCATGTACATTTTTACCCTGCTAATAATGAAAATAATTAATGGCGAACACAAGGTCCGCCCCTACTGATCACTGTCAACTGACCACTGATCACTTATTTATATAGGAGTCGCCCATGCCCCTAAAGAGGCACCCAGAGATAAGAGCAAATAATAAGAACAAAACTATTAAAAGGGCAGACACATAGGTCTGCCCCTACACCTTATTTGCATAGGAGGATACTTGAATAAATCAGAACTTATCATAAATCCATCGACTCGCATTCTATTAAAAGAAAGAAGTTATGTCCTCGACAAAACAATTGGTGAAAATGACCTTTATGAAATCTGGCAAGGAACAAGAAATATTTTTAGTATTTCAGCAGGATCGGATATACAAAGGCGTCGCTATCGCATTTATTTATTAAAAAGTAATGCTGAACATAATACTTTTGTCCCTGATATTGAAGCAGTAAAGGATGAAGTACGTCTTCTTTCATATATTTATCATAAAAACTGTCCTTACATTGAAGATGCCGGAGAAATTAATTTAAACAACAAGAAAACTTTCTTCTTCACCGAACATTGGTGGGAAGGAATTTCATTGCGTGATGTATTCCTTCAGGCAAAAACTTTAAGCACTGCTTCTTCAAAATTTTATATGCCAATTGGAGTTGCTCTATGGACCTTGAGAGAAATTGCAGATGCACTAGATCATATTCACAATTTAAAGGATGACGCTGGTCATCCTCTTAATATAGTACACAGGGATATAAAACCTGATAATATTTTTTATACGCGCGAAGGTAAAATAATTATTGCCGGCTTTTCATCTAGCAAATCCACTATCAATCTTTACCATACCATGGCAGGACAGATAAGAGGAGTTTCTCCTTACATGGCTCCCGAACGTCTTCTCTCTTCTGATACTATTGATGGCTGCAAAGCAGATATTTTTTCACTCGGATGCGTTCTGTTTGAAATGATTGCAGGATTTCCCAGAATGCGCATTACTACTGCAGGGCTTCCAGATTTTGATTCCCTGCAAAGAAAAGTTAATTTACAAGCATTAAGACCTACTGTTCATAATCGTCTTGAAAATCTTATTTATAAAATGACCAGTTATGATGCTGACCATCGCTTCGAGACAGCCGATGAACTCCGCGATGAAATCGATATTCTCCTCGATGCCAGTCCGTATCGATGTTTTGTGGGTGATATTGCAGGTTTTATTCGGTATGTTATTGACAGGGATCAGGATGGTTATCTTGCTATTCAGAGATTAATTGAACGAGAACATAAATTTCCTAAAAATAATAAAAAAAAGAAAAATATTATTCTGCAAAGCAATCAATCCGTCAGTAAACAAATACACTCCGTCTCTACTCCGCAAGTTAAAAATATCCTCTCTAAAACAGAATCCCCTCATGTTGATTACAATGAACCTGTATCCTCTCCAGACAAAAAAAATCTTCTCTCTCATGAACAATGGACTGATATACAAAGAAGGCTTAATGAAGTTATGGAAACTAATAAAACCCAACGCATCGAAAAATCAAAAGTCCTCGTTCTGAGTGTTGCTGTTCTTCTGGTGCTAGTTTTTATTTGCCTCATAGTTTGGGCATCCATTTTTTTTAAAAAGAATAACAGCACTTTCTCCTCAGTTCAAAGCAATACCGCATCCTCTGCTCCCAACGCTGAAAGCATTATGATTACCGACGATTTATTAGTAAATAAAGATTACCTGCTCAACAAAAAAAATGGCACCCTGTCGCTCCAAATATCTATTTTGCGCAATGCAGCAGTAGCTTTTCAATTAAGATCTATTGACGGAGTTCTCCCTGAAGCAAAAGATACGATCATTAAGCACGCCTACCAGAATGTGCAGGAAACAGACTGGTCTCCCTATGTCGGCAGAAGCTTTACTTACACCTATACCCTTGTCGGTCAATAATTCACTGATTACTTCCCTCCGCTATTAATTGTTCAAGGTTCAAGGTTTACGAAAGCTTCGCATCGTCCATTCCCTACCCCGAACAAGTCGGTACCCAAAAAGAATAAACCACGAAGGCACTATCTCCCATTCTGTCCCCTGACCCCTGTTTGTTATCCCAATTCTTTCTTATAATAATCCTTCAGGCTCTCCACAAACATTTTGATCGAACTATTCATATCCTCCAGCAATGTACAAGCAGCTGCATATTTATGTCCGCCGCCGCCAAATTTGCGCGCTATGGGTGACACATCTATATTCCCTGTTGAACGAAGACTCACCCTCGTTCTCTTATTATCACTTTGTTTAAAAAATAACGCCATTTCTACGCCATCTATGAACAATACATAATCTATAAAACCTTCACAATCAACAGGACTGGCTTGAGTATTTATCATCATATCATTTGTGACCATTATCCAAACCACTTTCCCTCCAGCTTCAAATGTCATGCTCTTTAAAACTTCACCTAGTAATTTCATCCTTGAAGCGGGATAACTTCCAAAAAGATTTTTTGTGATATCTTCTGCTTTTATCCCCGAACGCACCATTTCCTGGCAGAGAAAAAATGTTTTTTCATAAAGATTATATCTGAATCCTCCCGTATCTGCTGCAATAGCAGCAAATATATTGGTAGCTATATCCCTGGTTAGTTCTATATTCATTATTTTTAGAAAATCATATACCATGGCCCCAGCTGCTGGAGAATAAGGATCGATCCAGTTAATATCTCCATACATAGTATTGGTAATATGATGATCTATATTAACAATAAAATGTTCCCCATTTACGTGCAGCTCAGGTCTATCTGCATCACTGCATTCGACGTAAAATACTATCCTGGGTGAAGGAGGAATTTCATGAGCATGCAATATTAATTCTGTTCCAGGAAGGAATTTATATAAATAGGGTACCTTATCCTTGTTAAGAATAGTAACTTTTTTGCCTATTCTTTGCAAAGCAATTGATAAAGCAATTTGTGTAGCTACAGAATCCCCATCCGGACGAATATGTGAAGTAATAATAAATTCATTTTCTTTTTCTACTAATTCTTTAATACTTAATAACGCATCTACCATTTTTATCCTCGGTGTATCAATTATCTATATATTGACTATTGACTGTTCCAGTATGAATTCAAGATTCGGTAAAAATCTCATGAAAACTCTCTTCGCAAGCTCTGCTCTTATAAATCCTCTGGCTTTGTTAAGTGCATCAAATGCTTGCTGTCGTGTCTGTTCATCTCCAAATATAGTAAAATGAATTTTAGCATTTCTCAGATCTTTTGATAGTTCGACGTATTGAATGCTCACAAAGTTTATTCTCGGATCATAAACCTTCCGTTGAATAATCTCAGATATCTCATCTTTAATTAAGCCAGCTACTTTTTCAACTCTATATGGTTTCATCAGTCTTCATCTCTGAGCGTATAAAATAAATATGAATTTATTTGCTCGTTCATTATAATTTATATATCAATGAATAATAATAATTTTCCTATAAGAATTCAAGTACCTCACATGTAAGAATTCATTTTTCTCCAAGAAAGCGATAAAAACAAATAGGTCAAGGTAGACCAAGATTAAAGTTAAGGAAGAGTTGAGGCTGAAGAGAGGATAATGTCGAGATTAAGATAAACAAGGTTTTCTCCTAAAACTCATCCTAAACCTCTCCTTAACTTTTACCCTGGTCTACTTTAACCTTAACCTCTTCTTTACCTCAACCTCTTTTTCCTGTCAATAAAAAGTTCTAACATGGTCAACAACTTCAATCGCAGGATTCTTTTCCAGGATAATATTTATCTTATCAAAAATACCATTAATAGTACTTTGGCTATTGCTTACCGTTACTATGCCAAGCAAGGTACGCTGCCATAAATCATTATACTCTAACTCTGAAACTGCTACATTGAAGTCCTTCCTTAGTTTTTGTTTTATCGATAGCAGAATCATTCTTTTTTCTTTTAACGATTGACACCCAGGTAAATGTATATCGAAACTACAATATCCAATGATAGACATACAAATTTTTCAATAAAAGATTTTATGTGGGGAACTCAGGATAATATTTTGGGCTTTATTACTTCTACCCTGTATACTTCAAGAATATCATCTTCTTTAATATCATTATAATTATACAGTGATGTTCCACATTCATACCCTGCCGCTACTTCCGTGGCATCTTCTTTAAATCTTTTCAATGTATGTATCTTTCCATCATGAATAACAACATTATCCCGGATGAGTCTTGCCTGAGCATTTCTGATTATTTTCCCCGACGTAACATAACAGCCGGCAATAGTGCCAGTTTTAGAAATAGTAAACACTTTTTTTACTTCTGCCGTTCCTATGGTTATTTCTTTATGCTCAGGTTCCAGCATTCCAATTAAAGCTTTTCTAATATCTTCTATAAAATTATAGATAATATTATAATAGAGAATTTCTACCTTTTCTCTTTCTGCCAATTCGCGAGCTTTTGCTTCTGCCCGAACATTGAATCCTATTATTATTGCATTGGTAGCTGCAGCGAGCAAAACATCGCTATAATTTATGCCACCTACACTACTATGTACAATTCTCACCTGGATTTCCTGAGATTTTATTTTTTCAATTTCATGCATTAAAGCTTCTATGGAACCATGGGCATCTCCTTTCACTATCAAGGGAAATTCTTTCAGCAAACCATCTTTTATTTGTGAATAGAGATGTTCCAGGCTCAGTTGTTCAGGACCTTTCGCCAGCATTCTTTCTTTGCGAAGATTTTTACGATGTATAACTATATTTCTTGCTTTTGATTCATCTCTCAAAACTTGAAAAAAATCACCAGCTTCCGGTAACGTATCAAATCCTAATATTTCAACCGGGTAGGAAGGGAGAGCTTCTGTTGTCTTCTTTCCCTGGTCATCATACATTGCCTTCACTTTGCCGATACAGCATCCTGCAATAAAAACATCTCCATTATAAAGAGTGCCATTTTGAACCAGTACCGTAGCAATAGATCCTTTATGCGGATCGAGTCTTGATTCAAGTATAACACCTTGTGCCGGCTTATCAGGATCTGCTTTCAGTTCAAGCAATTCTGCCTGCAACAATATCATATCCATTAATGTATCAACATTCTGACCGGTTTTTGCAGAAATTGGAATATCAACAATTTTCCCTCCCCATTCTTCTACAAGCAATCCGGCATTTGAAAGTTGTTTCCTTATTTTTTCAATATTTGCCGGTGCCTTATCTATTTTGTTAATGGCTACCATGATAGGAGTTCCAGCAGAAACGGAATGATTTATTGCTTCTATTGTTTGTGGCATAACGCCATCATCAGCCGCTACCACTAATATAACCATATCAGTTGCTTTTGCGCCGCGCGCTCTTATTCGCGTAAACGCTTCATGACCGGGAGTATCAAGAAATACAATTATTTTATCATTGACGAACACTTTATAGGCGCCTATTTTTTGCGTAATGCCACCCACTTCCTTGGCAGCAACATTTGTTTTCCTTATAAAATCAAGCAAAGTTGTTTTGCCATGATCAACATGTCCCATGAAAGTAACCACTGGCGGTCTGGGTTGTAAATTTTCTTCGCGCCCTTCCTTCTCTTCCGCCTTAAGTACTTCCTCTTCATAACTTATTACGGTTGCTTGGCAACCAAAATCACTTGCTATTTCTACCGCTAAATCCCCGGATAAACTCTGGTTAATATTAATTAAATATCCTTTTTCAAGAAGTCTTTTTAATATATGTTTTGATTTTACTCCCAGTCGCTGGGCTAAATCCCTCAACGTTATTCCTTCCGGTATCTTGATTTCGGTAATAACCAGTGGAGCTATAATTTCTTCTTCTACATATATGTCCTCTATTTCTTTTTTTCTGCCTTTTTTCTTTCTCCTCGGTTTTTCTGCTTCAGTAATTTCTGCTATTACCGGAGCTTTTACTTCTTCAATAATCTCAGGTTTTTCCTGAATTGTAATAATAATTTCTTCTTTCTTCGGTTGCACATAATCATCAACAAGCGCTGCCGAATAATCTACAAAAGTATCTTCTGTGCGGAAAACCTTTATTTCTACTGCAACAGGTTCTTTCAGCAGTGCTACCGCTTCTTCGGATTTTTCTGCTTCAAGAAGCGCACCTTCCTTTTCCTTCTCTTTTGCCTCCACCTGCTCACTTTTTATCGTCCTGGATGGTGCCGATACTTCCTCCTCCTTCTTTTTCTTAACGAGTTTCGTCACCGGCTTCTGGGAAGCTGATATCTTCTCCTTTACCCTTGCTATCTCTTCATCATCTATTGTATTTGCATGAGATATCGCAGGTATACCCATCTCATTTAAAATCGATACAATCTCCCTACTTGATTTGCCTAACTCTTTCGCTAATTCATGTATTCGCATTTTACCTGCCATTCATCTCATCCTTTTATCTTTCCTTTTGCGTCTTTTTTACAAAATTTTTGGCTACCGTCTTTATTTTTTGCGCCTTCTGATAATCAATCCCTTCTATTTTCATAAAATCAGTCGGTGATGCTTTTACAATTTTAACAAATGCATCATATCCGGCTCCTTTTAATAATTCTATTGCCTCTTTACCAATATCGGGATATTGCCCTAAATAAGCAAAAAATTCATCAATAAGTCCCGGTGTTTCTTTTTCTGATTCGGCAACTTTTTTAGTCCCGATATCAATACGCCATCCTATTAATCTCGAAGCTAATCGTACATTCTGTCCTTTTTTTCCTATGGCAAGTGATAACTGTGATTCATCTACCCAGACTTTTAATCTCTTTTCTTCATTATTTATTACTTCTACATCTACAATCTTGGCAGGTTTTAAAGCATTTGAAGCAAATACCTTTACATCTTCCGACCATTCTATTATATCTATCTTTTCACCATGAAGCTCGTTTATTATGCTTTGAATTCGCGAACCTTTTATTCCGACACACGAACCTACCGGATCAACCTGCTGATCTTTTGAACAAACGGCAACTTTAGCCCTGTCACCGGCTTCTCTCGCTACTGATTTTATCTCGACAATCCCGTCATAAACTTCCTGAACTTCCATTTCAAATAATTTTGCTAAAAATTTTGCATCATTTCGTGATAATATAACCTGGGGATCATGCCCATATTTATATACTTTCACTATCAATGATCGCACATGATCACCTTTTCTATACACTTCTTTCTGCAATTGATTATAGGTGGGTAAAATTGCTTCTGCTTCCGGTAATTCCAGCGTAATTCCTTTCCTGTCTATTATTTTTACGGTACCTGAAATCATTTCTCCGACACGGGGAGCATATAATTGATAAATCTTTTGTTTCTCTGCGTCAATCATTTTTTGCTGAATCACTTGCCGGGCTGCCTGCGCTGCAATCCTTCCAAGATGCTGCGAAGGATATAATATCTCCATCTCATCCCCTATCTCAGCCTCCGGATCAAAAGCATGGGCTTCCTCCAACGACATCTCAATCTGTGAATCTTCAACTTTCTCTACAATTTTTTTCCTCACATAAAGATCCACCGTGCCACTATCTCTGTTTAAATGAGCAACAAAATTCTGCCTGCTCCTGTAATATTTCTTCGAAGCAGTTGCAATAGCATCCTCTACTGCTTTTACCATGTACTGAAATTCCAATCCTTTCTCTTTGCAGATATGCTCGATGGAGAATATTATTTCTTTCGTCATAAAACTCTTCAAGTCCTCCTTAACGTTTGATAAATAAAGGAGTATCCATTTTCGCTTTTAATATATAGTTTCTGTCAATCTTGTGCAAATTCTCTCCGTCTTCAATCACTATATATCCTTCATTCACTTCACATAAATTACCACTAAATTCTGTCTTCCCGTCGATAGCTTCTTTTGTGTGTACAACTACCCATTTATCTTTTGCTCGGTAATAATCCTTATCAGTTTTGAGCTCTCTATTTACTCCCGGAGAACTTACTTCAAGTACATAACTTGATGATATCGGATCTTCTATATCTAAAAGTGAACCTAAATATTCATTAAATCTTCTGCAATCCTCTAACGTCACTCCACCTTCCT
>MFGW01000187.1:40854-41811 GCA_001780385.1 Candidatus Fischerbacteria bacterium RBG_13_37_8
GCAAAATTCCTCTTCCTCCAGGATTATATATCCATTCAATAATTTCATATCCCGCTGCTTCACCAGCTTCTATAATTAACTTTTCTAATGTTTTCTGCAATAGTTCCATTTCTTAAAAAACTCCTCAAAAAATAAAGTGGGCATTTGCCCACCATAAGTTCTCGGCTTTTTTAAACATTTCATTATATAACAAACTAATCTATAATTCAATCACTCCTGCTGAAAGTACTCAGTTGTCTCCAAATATCTGCAGAACGCTGAAGGTTGAAACTAATTGTGCTCCTACCTCTTCCTTAACCTAAACCTTTTTTATTTAAATCTCTTTTTTGGAAAAAACCGAATACTTACTTCCTGGTTGACCGTTCTGCATACTCCCAATTATTTATTTTTTGTCCAATATACATACATCCATCTATTAATCGATTGAATATCGGCAACCAGTTAAATAGCGCAAATGGCTGTGGATAAAAAGGAGTTGCTTCCTTCGTATAAAAACCTGCGCGTTCACACATAAACCGCAACGTAACCGGTGTAAATGCATTTACATGATCAGCAGCAATATACCCTGTAAAATATTTGCTGATGCGTGGTAACTTCCCCAGCCACGGAAACAAGGGTATCGTCGGAACAAAAATTGCTATCAACCCATCCGGAAGTAATAAATTATGCATCCTCCGTAAAAATAAATGAATTGAATCAACATGCTCAAGCACCGCTGAACACCATATTATCTCAGCCTTCGGAAATATTGAAATATCTTCCTTCATAAAATCACCCTGATATACCTGTAACCCAATACTCTGAGCAAATTTTACCGCATAATCATCTATTTCAATACCGTAAGAACCAGGTTTGCAGAATAATAAATTCATGCCATATGTACAGCCAATATCACACACAATTCGCTCCGCTACATGATATTTCTTGTCCACTGCCCTGAAAAGATACCGCGGCGCA
>MFGW01000187.1:41817-46557 GCA_001780385.1 Candidatus Fischerbacteria bacterium RBG_13_37_8
AACCATTTCTTAAATATTCTTTCATTCTCCTCCACCGCATAACATCCCTTCTGCAAAATATAGTTCCTGAGTTCTTCTTTCGTACCTGTCCCCGGAAAAAGTTTTATCGGCAATTCATTTCTCATATTCACTACCGTTCTTTTATTCTTTTCTTTTCACAATTATATCAGGAAAATAGGAGACAGTCACCATAATGGCAACTTTAGTTGCCACCTGTATTATGCTAAATAATGCACTGCACATATTTTCACTCTGGCAATATTCTTGCCCTGTAATACTTTATGAATAATCCTGAATTTAATGAAATTGTTTTGCAGAAATTCTGGCTGATGCAATTCCTGCAGGGTCAAATTCTCCTCACATGCAAAAATAAAAAATTAAGAATATTTTCACCTGGCTGGTGGAATTATGAACAAGGTCCTGATTTTAAAAATTGTGAAATAGAACTGGATGGTGAACTCCTCTCCGGTGATGCAGAAATTCATATTGCTTCCTCGGACTGGTTCAAACATGGACATCATGAAGACATTAATTACAATAATGTCGTTCTGCATATTATCTGGAATAAAGATAATAAAGAAACTTCCATAAACACCTCTTCCGCTAAATTAATTGATGAATTATTGCTTTCACGATACATCCCCGTATCCATTCTGCAAACTATTGCAAAAGATACCACCATTAAAGAACGCAAATTATTGTGCGCCTCTTATTTCAATTCTCTCGATAATAACCGCATATCACAAATTCTGCAGGAAGCTGCGCTGGCAAGATTAAAGAATAAATCATCAAGAATCCTTAAAAAAATTTCCACAACACCTCTCTCTCAGCTTCTCTATGAAAATATCATGAGAGCCTGCGGTTACAAACATACCAAATTTCTTCTCGAAGAATTTGCGGAAGTGCTTCCTGCCGAATTGCTGAAAAAATTTGCTGCACGTTATTCCCCGAATGGTCTATTATACGTTCAGGCTGCACTGTACGGCTGCTCAAAACTATTGCCTCTCAAGGAAAAAACTTCTTTCTATGCAGATTCAGAAACAAAAAACTACCTTACCTCTCTCTGGACCGCTTTTGAAATTCTGCAAGCATCATTTTCAATCAGGACTCTCACTCGATTGCCTGCAACACCTGCCTACAGCAGACCGGTGAATTCTCCCATCAGAAGATTAACTGCTATCAGCCATATAATAATTAACAGCCTTCCTGCTGACCTCTGGGATCTTATTGTTCTCTCCATCAATCATTTTCTCCCGCGCTTCTCTTCATCACCCAACAAAAATACACTCAGAAAAATGCTTGCAATATGGACTAAACCTTTCACTACACTCACAGATCCTTACTGGGATTCAAGATTCTACTTCGCTTCATGCAGATTTAAAAAAAATCAAAAACTCATCGGCAAAGAAAGAGCTCATGCTATTATCCTGAATGCATTTATCCCGCTTCTGTATGCTTATAGTGAATACACAGGTAATATCAAGCTAAATGAATTTGTCCTCCACTTATATCATCGTTTTCCTTCTCTCAAAGAAGATGCTATCACCAGGCTTATGGGAAAAAGACTCGCCCTGCCAGCAGAATTTCTCAATAAACTCTCTATTTACCAGCAGGGTCTTCACGGTATATTTGAATTATTCTGCAATAATCCCATGGGCTCCTGCAGAAATTGTCCCCTCACCCTCTGCTTCTCATAATCAAATAACTGAAACTCACCTTTTTCATCTACCTCTACCTATCAGGGCTACGTCAAAGTCCGGGCAAATGTAGTATAATCATATGTTTTCAGGAGGGGGCTGGCTTTTTATTTAATTTTATGATAGCATGTAACATTAAAGAAAATGAGAAGACTATTTCAAAAGAAATTGTTAGAAGTTCGATTAATAGAGAAAGGAGAGGTAAATAAGTGGGGTGAATATTTAAGGAGATATCATTATTTAGGATATAAGTGGATACCGGGAGAAAGTTTGCGGCATGTAGCTATATTAGATGGCAGCTGGGTGGCATGTATAGGATGGGGTTCTGCTGCATTGAAGTGCAGCGTGCGGGATGAGTATATAGGGTGGAATGAAGAGAAGAAGCTAAAGAGGCTTTATCTAATTAGCAATAATATGCGTTTTCTGGTGTTGCCGTGGGTGCAGATTAAGAATTTGGCATCAGCGATATTATCGCTTAATTTAAGGAGAATATGTGAAGATTATGTTAAGGTATACGGGCATCCTGTGTATTTAGCGGAGACATTTGTTGATAGTTCAAAATACAAAGGGACATGTTATAAAGCAGCGAACTGGAAGTATCTTGGACAAACAAGAGGTTATTCAAAGATAGGCAGACATTATTATCATAATGGTAATCCAAAAAGCGTGTATGTGTATTTATTAAACAAGGAGGCGAAGGAAATGCTCAATTCAGATTATTTATCGAGTAGTACAGAAGTTATAAACGGAGGTGAACTTCTTTCGATGAATGATTTTCCGGTACAAGGATTGATGGAAGTAATAACTTCTATAACGGATCCGCGCAAGAAGCAAGGGATACGACATAAGATAGTGACGATATTAGCGTTGTCAGTATGTGCAATGTTATGCGGAGCGAGGAGCTACTTAGCAATATGGGAATGGGCAAAAGGATTAACAAAAGATGTGCTGAAGAGATTTGACTGCGATAGAGGAATTGTGCCAAGTGAACCTACCTTTAGGAGGTTATTACAGAAGCTTAATGCTGAGGAATTTGATAGAGTGATTGGCAATTGGTTATTACAACAGATACCGTCATTGAAAGATAAAGCTATAGCAATAGATGGCAAAAGCATAAAAGGGAGTAAAAGTGGTGAAGATGTGATGATTCATCTTTTGTCCGGTGTAATTCATAAGGAAGGGATTGTAATAGCACAAAAGCGCGTGTCTGATAAAACGAATGAGATTACCGTAGTCAAGCCGCTATTGAAAGAGATAGAAATGCAAGAAGCTGTTATTACGGTGGATGCTCTTTTAGCTCAGAAAAAAATAGCAGAATACATAGTTGAAGAAAAGAAAGCAGATTATGTTGTAACTATTAAGTCTAATCAGCCGACTTTGCTTAAAGATATTAAAGATCTGAATTTAGAACAATCTCAGCCTCAACATGCAACATTAGATAAAGGTCATGGAAGAATAGAAGAACGTAAGATATGGACCAGTGACGAACTCAAAGGATATATAGAGTTTCCCCATGCCGAGCAGGTGTTTTGCATTAAAAGGAAAACAGAATCTTTGGATGGCAAAAAAAAACCTGTGAAATAGTATATGGCATAACAAGCCTTCACCACGAAAAAGCTGACGCCTCTAAAATACTTGAATTAAACAGAGGACACTGGGAAATAGAAAACCGAATTCATTGGGTAAGAGATGTAACCTTTGATGAAGATAGATGTAGAATAAGAAAAGGCAATGGCGCTCAAATTATGGCTTGCTTGAGAAATTTAGTGATAGCTATCTTTAGAATGCTAAAATTTAGATTCATCCCTAATGCCATAAGATACTTCATGATGCATATAAAAGATACTCTCAAAATTTTCGGCCTCTGATAATTTCAGCAATTAAAAATAATTATCTCTTCTATCCCTCATTCAATATAGCTATCCCTTGAAAATCTTTATTATTCCTTTTTCCTCGCTAATTTAATTTTTCTACAAGAATTCTTCCCGCGTGGTCCTTCTAAAAATGAACTTGGCATGCTCTCCCTTAAAATACTTTGACGTATCCGTGCTCTACCTATACCTTAACCTTGACCTTGACCTTGACCTTTTAACATAACTCACTACCCCACCCTGTTTTCACGAATACAACACCAGCTTCTTCAACCGCTTAATCTTGTCGCGGATTATTATCGCTTTTTCAAATTCCAGGTTCTCGGATGCTTCGTACATTTCTTTCTCGAGTGTTTTAATCATTTGTTCGGCTTTGTCACTATCAATTGGTTCTTCCTGTTCGGCGACGATAGGTATCGTGTAGTAATCTTTTTCATATATGGAAGATATGATATTGTGAATTTCTTTTTTAATCGTTGCCGGTGTTATATTATTCTGTTCATTATATTCCTGCTGTGCTTTTCGTCTTCTTGCACATTCTTCCATTGCTTGTTTCATAGACGGAGTTATCGTATCAGCGTACATAATGACTTCGCCATTTACATTACGTGCTGCTCTTCCCATTGTTTGAATGAGTGATGTAGTGGAGCGGAGAAATCCTTCCTTGTCAGCATCAAGAATTGCCACAAGACTCACCTCGGGAAGATCTAATCCTTCGCGTAATAAATTCACTCCTACCAATACATCAAATACTCCAATTCTTAAATCACGCAGTATCTTCACGCGCTCCAGCGTATCAATTTCGGAATGCAAATACCGGACCCTCACACCATATTCACTCAGATATTCTGTCAATTCCTCAGCCATTTTCTTGGTCAACGTAGTAACCAATACACGTTCATTTCCGTTCGTTTTCCGGCGTATCCTTTCCTGCAAATCATCCATCTGAAACTTTGTAGGTCTAATATTTACTTCCGGATCCATTAATCCAGTTGGTCGTATAATTTGCTCGACAATGCGTCCGTCAGATTTAAGGATTTCATATTCAGCCGGTGTTGCCGAAACATAAATTACCTGGTTGAGGCGTGATGAAAATTCCTGGAAATTTAATGGGCGGTTATCGAGAGCGGAAGGCAATCGAAATCCGAAATCAACGAGTGTTTGTTTGCGCG
>MFGW01000187.1:46566-46852 GCA_001780385.1 Candidatus Fischerbacteria bacterium RBG_13_37_8
CTTCGTACATTCCCTTGATTTGAGGCACTGTGACATGACTCTCATCTATCACCAGGAGATAATCGCTCGGGAAATAATCAATCAATGTTGCAGGTGGACTGCCCGGGAGCCTGCCATCCATGTGACGCGAATAATTTTCGATGCTATGACAATAGCCGGTTGTTTTCAGCAGTTCAATATCATAGAGTGTTCTCTGCTTTAGTCGCTGTGCTTCAACATCTTTTTTTTCTTTCATCAAGTAGTCATACCTTTCTTTTAATTCTTTCCTGATACTATTGAGCGCTTC
>MFGW01000187.1:46930-48195 GCA_001780385.1 Candidatus Fischerbacteria bacterium RBG_13_37_8
TGTCACCGGGTCAAATTCAATCATGCTTTCCAACCTGTCATTTACCAAAATAAACCGGATCGGAAATTCTTCATAACTGGTAAATATTTCAATTCGATCACCTCTTACACGAAAATATCCACGGCTCAATTGCCCATGTATTCTTTCATATTGAAGCTCGGTTAATTTATCCATGATAGCATTACGATCAACCTCGATTCCTTTTTCTAAAAAAAGATGGAGACTGTAGAATGTGTCGGGTGAACCTAATCCATAAATACAGGAAACAGATGCAACAATAATTACATCACGGCGTTCAAAAAGTGATTTAGTCGCTGAAAGACGCATCCGGTCAATTTCATCATTAATTAATACTTCTTTTTCTATGTAAAGATCCCTTTGCGGTACATATGCTTCAGGTTGATAATAATCATAATAGCTCACAAAATATTCCACGGCATTATAAGGAAAGAAAGTTTTAAATTCCTGGTACAATTGCGCTGCGAGTGTTTTATTATGTGCGATGACCATGGTAGGTTTCTGAACCTGAGCAACGAGACAAGCGATGGTGAATGTTTTCCCGGAACCGGTAACACCGAGGAGCACCTGGTGCTTATTTCCCTTATTCACACCTTCGACTAAATTTTTGATAGCATTCTCCTGGTCACCCATCGCCTTGAATTGTGTAATCAACTTAAATTCCATATATTATTATAACATATTACCCCACATTCTTTGCGAGCATATTGTAGGGGCAGACCCATGTGTCTGCCCTCGCGTGACAATCCCGTCATGTTGTAGGAGCGGACCTAAGCGTCTGCTCTTTTGCCCTCTTTCCTATTCGCTATTTGACAACTACATCCATAGATCCTATTATTAAAAGAGGATGTGCATTCATAAAATGACTGATACAATTAGGTCACATTATTTTTAACAGAAGGAGAACAACAATAAAAAAGTGTGTATTAGGCGCTTAGGGCAATTTTCGAACCAACATGTTTGTCTGAAATTATAATTTTTCCTTTTTTACTTTGTGCCTTTGTGCCTGGTGGGCTCTTGAAAAGAGCCCCTTTTTCCGAGCTAAGTCTCGGAAAAAGTGTAGATTCTTCTTCTCCAAATCTCAGACGAACCTTCTAAAATTTCTCTGCACTTTGTGCCTTTGTGCCTGCCAAAAATATTTGAAAATTTCAAATATTTGCCATGAAAATGCGAGTTGCGGGATATTTCAAACTTTATAATTCTTTGCTGTGTGAATCATTTGCCGCTTTGCCTGTTCCTTATTTTAG
>MFGW01000187.1:48208-48442 GCA_001780385.1 Candidatus Fischerbacteria bacterium RBG_13_37_8
AATGGAGGAAACATCACCATTACCTTAAACGGCTGGAAATCAGGCAGCGCAGCAAAGTATTATCATTGGCCCAGCTACGATGTTACAGGACCAATTCTCAATGGTCCCGTTGCGAATGTTTGTTCTCCCAGCCGCAATTCACCCTGTCCTGCACCTATTTATGGATACAAAATCAAGTCAATGGGTGCACAATGCGGTATAGGTCCTGCAAACGGTCTTGCATCAGCCTGGACT
>MFGW01000188.1:0-1728 GCA_001780385.1 Candidatus Fischerbacteria bacterium RBG_13_37_8
AATAAAAGAAGGAATGAAGTATCTGAATATTTATGGTGTGAATCTCGATGAGAAGGGCATTCTGTATTTGAATGGTATGACTGCACTGGTGACGTATGATGGTATCGAATTTCGGGATTATATTATTGAGGAGGCAGATGAAAAAGGGAGAATTTATGATATTGGAGCAGCCGGTCAGGGTATTTATGTGCTGACGGAGAAAAATTTCTACTTTTTTAAGGATGGTATATTTACAGAGCTTGCACAAAACACTGCTTGTTTGCTTGCTATTATTGTTCCGAAAAATCAGAAGAATAACAGTATTTATCTGAGCAGTAATAAAGAATTTTATGAATTTAATCCTGATGACAAGAAATTGAATCTTCTGTTCAAGGATGAGAATATTGATCATATTCAGGAGTATGGTGATCAATTTATTTATCATAATGATACGGAAATCAAGGTATGGAACGGGACGACGACCAGCCTTGTATACAGGGCGACGCTGGGAGGAATAAAAATTATCCGGTATAAGAATGACAAGCTTTACTGGTGGGAAGGTATGCATCTTTGTGTACAGGAGAAGAGTGGAACAATCACGCGATATTATTTTGATACTGATGCGGAGGAGATAAAACAGATCAATCGGTTCACGGAATTATTCATTGACCGCAGTGGATGGATATGGACTGCTTCATTAGCGGATACCGGGATGATTTTATTTCATGATGGTGAATTTGAGATTATCACGTCAAAGCATGGCATAAGTTCGCTCTGGGCATCTGAAATTACAGAAGACAGGTATGGTGTATTATGGTTTGCCATGATAGAGACTGGTCTTTCCAAACTTATTAATAAGGTTATCTATTCATACTGGATTGATCAGACGATTATGGGGATCAGGCAAATTGAAGAGGATGAGATAATAGTATTTTCACAGAATAACCAGTTTTTATTTTCAGAGACCAATCAAAAAATGATAAAAGAACCTGTATTTCCCTTACTGCAATTTATTGAATTAATTAAAAATGATGAACTTCTTGATGTAAAAGAAGGTATTAGCAATGATCGTTGGCTGCTATGCAGGCTTTCTCTTGTTCATTATAGTAATGGAAAATTGACTAAGCATACCTTCCCGGAAGAATATAAGGAGTATCATTTTGTGGTGAGTGCTGTCAGCAAGGAAGGAGAAGTAATACTTGGTTCTTTGGATGGAAAAGGAATATGTCATTTTGATGGAAAAAGATTTTACAAGCGTGACGATTTTGCATTTTTTGATGGCTATGATATAACGGGCATGCTGGTTGAAGGTGATGATATATATATAGGGAGCAGGCAGGGATTGTTCCGGTATAACAAAGGCAAGATTGAAGATCTCTGCAAGAAATGGAACATACCGGTACGTACGTATCATTCTTTTTTCAGGGACAGTCGCAAGCGATTATGGGTGGGGACTTTTGCTTACGGAGCATATGTAGTTGAAAATGAGCAGGTGGTAAAGCACTATGATATAACAAATGAATTGCCGGGTAATAGCGCAAATACGTTTGTGGAGGATATTGCAGGAAATATCTGGATAGGAACGAATGGGGGCTTAGCATGCATTACCCCGAAAAATGAAGTGCATGTTGTTTCACACAAGGATGGATTGAGTGTCGGTTCGGTTATTTATAATGGATTGTACAGTGCGCGAAATGGAGCAATATGGGCAGCAATTGATAATGCGGTAAATTTTGTCAACTATAATAA
>MFGW01000188.1:1738-3710 GCA_001780385.1 Candidatus Fischerbacteria bacterium RBG_13_37_8
TCACAAATTCCTTTACAAATTTTTTTACGAACCGCCAAAGTAAAGGATCATGTGGTAGATGTTGCTTCACTACGTTCTCTTACCTATAAAGATAATGATGTGTATTTAGATTTTTTTGCCAACAATTATTATAATGAACATTCGAACCGTTACAGTTACCGGTTGATACCGGTCGATGCACATTGGTCGGAGTGGAGTGCACAAAATTATATTCGCCTGTCTCATATATCAGATGGCGAGTACATGCTTGAAGCGAAAGCCAGGGATATCTGGCTTAATGAATCTGAACTAGTCAAGGTTCCGCTTCATATTCTGCCGCCTCCATGGAAAACATGGTATGCCTATGCTGGATATATTATTATAGTACTGGCTTCGCTTGCAGGATATGTGCGCTATCGAACAGCCGCACAAAAAAGAGAATTACTCCAGAAAGAAAAGGAACTGGAACAGCAGCAAATGCTGAACGAACGTCTCCTTCAAATAGATAAGCTGAAGGATGAATTTCTTGCAAATACATCGCATGAACTTCGCACACCACTTACCGGAATCATTGGCATTGTTGAATCATTATTGGATGGTGCAGCGGGTGCTGTCAGTGCAGCATTGAGGTCGAATCTTTCATTAATTGCTTCATCAGGCAGACGGCTTGCCAGGCTCGTAGATGATATTCTGGATTTTTCGAAATTGAAAACAAAAAATATTGAGCTGAAGAAAAAACCTGTGGACATGAAATCACTTACTGATGTAGTATTTTTGAATTCCCGACCCTTGATCAAAGAAAAGGGTGTCCAGTTGAAAAATGATATACCGGAGGGGATTTCATATGTGGAGGGGGATGAGGATCGACTGCAGCAAATAATGTTTAACCTGGTCGGAAATGCAATTAAATTCACTCATGCCGGTACCATATCAGTGACAGCAGAAAAGTCAGATCATATGGTTGAAATAATCGTGACAGATACTGGGATAGGCATACCTGCAGATAAACTAACAGATATATTCAAATCGTTCGAGCAGGTAGATGCATCAACTGCCCGTGAATATGGTGGAACCAGGCTTGGACTTGCAATCACGAAGCAGCTCGTGGAATTGCATGGCGGCACTATACAGGTAGAATCGGAACTGGGAAAAGGTTCCCGCTTCAGTTTTATCGTGCCGGCAAGCAGTGGTAGTCCTGAAGAAATTGTGCCAGAATCAGAACAGCTTGAACCTGTATCGAAAGTACAGCTTGATTCCGAGGCTGAACAAATTGCAGAGGTGATAGTAAAATCAGATGGTAAATTAAAAATACTGGTGGTGGATGATGAACCTGTTAATCTGCAGGTTCTGATGAATCAACTCTCTCTCCAGAATTACACTGTTATCACTGCCGTGAATGGTATGGATGCGCTTGATTTGTTCAGCAAGGGATTGCAGCCGGATATCGTTCTGCTGGATATTATGATGCCCAAAATGACCGGCTATGAAGTATGTCTCAAGATAAGAGAAAGTTATCCCTATTATGAACTGCCGGTAATAATGCTTACTGCAAAAAACCAGGTTGGCGACTTGATAGAAGGTTTTGCCTCTGGTGCCAATGATTACATCGCTAAACCTTTCTCTAAAAATGAACTTATTGCCCGAATAAAAACACATCTGAACCTCGCAAAAATTAATATCGCATATGGCAGATTTGTTCCTCATGAATTTCTAAAATACCTGCAGAAAGAAAGCATAATTGATGTGCAGCTTGGTGATCATGTGCAAATGGATATGACGATATTTCTTTCTGATATCCGGTCGTTCACAACTCTTTCAGAAGCAATGAGCCCACAGGAAAATTTTAATTTCATTAATTCATACTTGAATCGTGTAAGCCCGGTAATAAAAAAGAATGGCGGATTTATCGATAAATATATAGGCGACAGTGTAATGGCATTATTTCCTCATCGTACAGAAAATGCGCTTATTGCATCCATAGAAATGATGAAGG
>MFGW01000188.1:3717-7387 GCA_001780385.1 Candidatus Fischerbacteria bacterium RBG_13_37_8
ATTGTATAACCAGCATCGTCAAACTTCCGGTTATCCTCCTATTTCAATAGGAATCGGTTTGCATACCGGCACGTTAATGCTGGGTACTATCGGTGATAAGGACAGGATGGATAGCACGGTTATCTCCGATGCAGTCAACCTCGCATCACGTATCGAAGGATTGAATAAATTCTACGACACCGCTATTCTCATGAGCGAAAAATCATTGAAAACATTGCGGGATCCTTCTCAATATAACTACCGTTTCCTGGGTAAAATCAAGGTGAAAGGCAAAGTGGAACCAGTCTCCGTTGTCGAAATCCTTGATGGCTACAGCGAACATGTCCGGGAATTGAAATTAAAAAATAAGGCAGATTTTGAAGAAGGTCTCAACTGTTTCTATAAGAAAGAATTTGCCGAAGCCTCGGTCTTTTTTAATAATGCATTAAAAATAAATCCTGAGGATACTGCTGCGCAATATTATATACGCCAGGCAGCAAGACAAATAGCGGACTGGGGACTAGGGACTGGGGAATAGGGACTAGGGAATAGGGACTGGGGACTGGGGACTGGGGACTGGGGACTAGGGGACTGGGGACTGGGGACTAGGGAATAGGGACTGGGGACTGGGGACTGGGGACTAGGGAACCAATCAAGATAAACACTTAGATGTGCCGCAACAATATTCTCGGAAAGAGATTTTAGACAAAATTGGGATAATGCCCAGATAGTCGGAAATGCTTCCCTATTCCCCAGTCCCTAGTCCCTATTCCCCAGTCCCTAATCCCCAATCCCTAGTCCCTATACCGTAGGTATAATGTATGTTTTCCGGGGGGGATTAAGAAGCCGCGAAGCAAACCGTTTGTCTCATAGATAATTGTTTGTTTGCCGTCGAGGTAGGCCTGCCATCCTGGATAATAAATATCTGAAAGGATGAAAAAAGCAGTACCTTCTGCTGATACTTCTATATCTATAAATTCTGGTTGGTAGGTGCGAATAATTGCTTTGCCTTTCACTAAACGAAAGTTCTTTAACTGCTCATAATCTTTTTGAAATACGTATGCTTCTTTGGATGGATCGATGGTTTGTTCATAAAAGGCATTGCGTATTTCATAAATATCACGGGCTGGTCTAAGTGTATTCACAGAAAATATTCGTGGCAGGTACTTATTGTTAAAGTAGATATTGACTATGCCGAATTGTGCGATTTTCTCATAGGGCTCCGTATTGAGCGGGTATGTTTCGGTTTCGTTGTGAGAAACGGATGCAGGTTGCTCTGCTTTTACAAGATACTTTACATTGCACAAGCTGAGCAACATGTTGTTTTGAATAAGGGCAGGCCAGTCAAAGATAAAGCCGTTGTTATATTTTATATTCATCATGACCATGTATTTTTTCAATATATTTGGATCATAGCCGGAGAATGAATCGATTCCGCACTGAATTTGATTGAGATTCGAACTGGTGTCAATGAAAGCAACACGCGCATCGAACTTATTGCTGAAATATTTGTAGACAGGGGATTCGCAGATCGAATCGAGACGTGAGTAAGGCATCCATTCTTTGCGTGCTTGCAACAGCATGCCGAAGAGAAATAAATCAGCGATTATGAATAGTATTATTAAGATATGTGAGGCAGGATTATTTTTTTTATATGCGTAATATATGAGAGCAGTTCCTGATGCGATGAGCAGAAAGGGTAGAAAGACAGCAGCTCGAAGGGGGGACCCAGGATTAATCTGCTGAACATATGCCGGCAGTTTAGTAAGAATGACCTGGAAACCTGCTATAAAAAAAAGACACAGAATAAACAATCCTCCGAGTAAGAGAAAAAGGCGTTTCAGAAATTGTTTGGCTTTTTCGTTGTTGGAAAGGATAATGCTCAATCCGATAGCACATAAAATTGCAATGGCGAAATGCAGAAAAAGTATATTGCGTGCAGGAACGCGGAACCTGTTATAACCAGGGAGGTAAAACATGATTTTGTATAAAGGAGTAAACTGTCCGAGCATAAAAAAAATGGACAGCAAGGAAATCGTGCTCCAGAATTTCACATGGTAATTTGTTTTCCATTGTGATAGAGCAACGAGAAATGCTATAGCAAGAGGAAGGAGACCGATATAGCACATTGTTTCTGAAAATTGCCAGGGACCCCAGATCGGGATACCAGCGCCGCCGCCCAGGATGAAGGGAAAAACGAGCCTGATAAGCTGGTAGGGTTCCAGTGATAAACCGGTGAAAAAGGCGTAGTCAATATGTTCTCTCCATGATAGGCGGGATAATTGCAAGGAGGAAAGAAGCTGGGGAATGCTAAGTATTAAGCCAATAAGAACGGGAATACTGGCGAGAATGAGGAAGCGCAGGCGGGTTTCTTTCATGGTGAAGAATAGATGGAATATGGTATAAACGGCAAGAATGAAAAGTGTGTAGACGGAGATTTGCATATGACCTGCGAGAATTTGGCAGGCAATAGTAATGCCGGCGAGGAGAGAAAATTTGTAATGCAGGCTTGTGCGAGCTTTTTCATAAAGGTAGAGAATCAGGGGAAATAATGCAGCGGCGTTTTGCATTTGGTGATGACCGTGGTGAGCGATCATAAAACCGGAGAAACAGAAGACTATACCGGCAATGAATGAAGGAATTTCGCGACAGCCGATAGTGCGCGCGTAGAGGAAGGTGAAGAATGCAGCGATCAGGTAATGGAAAAGCAGGCTGAAATTATAAGCCAGGGCATCAGGCAAAAGGAAATGGGAGATGAGATTAATGGGATACAACAGACCTGTATGCATAAGACCAAGAAAAGGCATGCCAAGAAATTCATGCGGGAGCCATAATGGAAAAATAAATTGTCTAATGTATGATGCATAATATTTATGCAAAGGATAATTTTGTGAGATACCATCGCCAATAGCGATGAGCTTGCCTCCTGCCAGGGCATCGATAAAAAAAACTATTATCAGCAGCAGGTAAAAAAGAAAATATTTCCATGTTCCTTTCATAACACGTTCTTCAATCGCTTATTTTAGCATAAAATGAAGGTGCGAATAAACAAAAAAAGAAGTTGAGGTTAAGAATAGCCGAGTGCGATATTTTAAAGGAAACCGAAAAAAAAAATTCTTTGTGTCCCAAGGGGCGGACTTGATTGAAATGAAAATAAATTATATAATCTCTTTTTAAAATGTTTTGCGAGTATCAGGGCGAGCAAAAACGGTTTGTCCCTGTGCCGCATTTAAGAAAACATTGAACATTGAACCTTGAACTTATTAAAATAGGAGGCAACAGATTATGTCAAAGGGCAAGATACTCATCATAGATGATGACCCAGATTTCAGAGCAGCAGTATCTGTTATATTAAAATCAGCATCATATGATGTTGTTACTGCAGACAACCCGAAAGATGGGGAGCAAAAAATATTAGCGGAACGACCTAGTCTTATTATCCTTGATATTATGATGGACAGTTTATTTGATGGATTTTCTTTATGCAATGCAGTGAAAACTGGCAAAGAATTTAAAGAAGTAAAAGATACACCGGTGATAATTTGTTCAGCGGTAAAAGAGATGACAGGTTCCAGGTTTGCATTCAAACCGGGAGAGCAGGGTTTTGTAGGACCGGACGATTATATAGATAAACCGGTGAAGGCAGATGATTTACTTGCCAGAATTGAAAAATTATTAAAGAAATAATGCG
>MFGW01000188.1:7415-8179 GCA_001780385.1 Candidatus Fischerbacteria bacterium RBG_13_37_8
ATGTGTAAACGAAGACCCACAGGGCATTCTGGAAGCCTGTTTTAAAATTTCAGCAAAAAATGAAAGTACCAGTCATTGTAGTACATTAATTTCTTCATCATTTAATTCTTGCATTTTGGCAAGAAAAAAATTAACCGCGAAGCTTACGAAGAACGCGAAGAAAAAAAGAAGAGGCAAAGATATTTGAAATTTTCAAATATCTTTGGCATTTCTTCTTCGTGCTCTTCGCGTTCTTCGCGGTTAATTTTTTTTGGGTTCCGACTTGTTCGGAATGGGATTTAGTAAGTGTAATCGATGTACCGATTGAGGGGAGTTGAACGGGAGCCAGGCGATTCTGGTTCCATGCAAGGAAAACAAGGGAAGGGGAATCCAATGATTGATTGAAGTCACACAGGATAGTTCGGATCGTGTCAGCATCAGCTTTGATGATGGTAATTGTCATGTCGTTCAAGCGAATTTTTTCTTCATTATAAAAACCGCTGCGCGGAATGCCTTTTCCCGGGAAGGTAATTTCGAGTGACGTGTCGGAGGTACGTCGCAGTTCAGGCAATTCAGATTGCCAACTGAAGACACGCCATATTGCGGGCATGGTGAGCTGGTGCAAGTGGCGGTAGAAATAGGAATGAAAGCCGATGACAAGGTCTGGTGCATGAAGAATATAGACATTACAAGCTGCTATATTGGGAAAATCGTGGTCGAGTTGTTTCATAGTGGTATCGAGACGAGCAGAGAACATTTGTTTCGTGAAGTAGGGAGTAGCGATA
>MFGW01000188.1:8206-12314 GCA_001780385.1 Candidatus Fischerbacteria bacterium RBG_13_37_8
AAAAAGATCAGCAAAATGCAGCATGCGGCATAAAGGTGGTACTGCATGCCAGGATTTTGCTTACGGATGTAGGAGCGGTGTAAAATCAGCATTGCAATGAGAGCTGATGAGCCAATGAAAGGAACGGGCAGATGAAAGGATACGGTCATGGAGGCAGCCATAGGCAAGCATGAAGCGAGAGCACCAAATCCCAACCATAGGACAGTGTGGCGTTCCTCGCGTGAGAGAAAGGAGGAGAGCAGGCGCAGCGTGAAAGTGAGCATGATAATTGTAAGGATGCCGGCTCCTATTAGAATAGACCTGCTGTGCGGATTCATGACCACGGCATCGATTGTGCCGCCGAGGAGAAATCCACTCGTCATTTCCAGCAAACGAGGTAGTAATTGAATGAGATAGGCACCTGGTTTTACGAGAGGATTTTCGTAGTTGCTCCCTTCGCTGGCGCCAAAATTATAATAGGAATAGAATACCAGGTAGAGAATGACCAGGATGAGCAGAGGAGCAAGTGCCTTGAAACGCTTGCGTCGATCGATGTTATTGGTGAAAAGAGCATGGCTAAGCGGGTACGCGAGAAATGCTATTGCGGTTTCACCTGCCAGGAAGGCGAGCGAGAAGCCTGCCAGTGAGAGGAGAAAAAAACGATACTGCCGCGTTTCATGCCAGTGAAGGTGTGCCAGAAATGCCCATATTGCGAGGGCTGGGGCAATCAGGTTATGGCGGCAGGAAGCCCAAAATACGGCGATGCCCATGATTGCAGACATTGCGTAAATGCAAGCAGCAAAAACGGCAGTGTGTGCAGGCAGAAATTTTTTCAACAAGTGCCACACTCCCCATACAAGTACAAGCAGCCAGAGTGTGCTATGAATGCTGTACCCATAGGGTTCAAGACCGAAGAGGTGATGGTCAAGGGTGAGGAGAAGTGAGCTAAGAGGCCGGAAAAAATTCAGTTTGAAATGCGATTGAAGGAACCAGTGGAACGCCCCGGCTTCTTTGGCAAGCTGCATAGTAGCAGCATTACCATCAGCCATGGTGTAAAGGTAAAAGGGAGCAGTACCGGGAAGGGGTGATACTTTTTCCAGCATTCCCAGTATTATGAAATCATCGGCGATGAAACTGCTGAAGGGCACTTGCAGGCATCCCAATGCCAGCACAATAAGAATAGGCAGGCGCCATTTTGTCGCTGCTGTTAATATACCGGTGAAATCAATGTTCATCGTATTTATTTTTTGACTATTTCCACGCGGCGATTTTTTGCACGACCTTCCTCGCTTCGGTTATCGGCGATGGATTTTTCCTGACCCCATCCGATAGCGGAAAGTCGTTGTTTTGCAATACTTCCCTTTATAACAGCGTCCATGACTGCTTTTGCACGTTGTTCAGAAAGTGTTTTATTATGTTCAGGTGTGCCTGTATTATCGGTATGTCCCTCAATGCTGACCTGCAAATCAGGATTGTCCTTGAGCAGTGCAATAATTTGTTCTATGATTGGCTCAGATTCGGATTTTATTGTTGCTTTATCTATATCAAAATTGATGTATAAAGCAATGAAACCATCTTTGTTGAGTGCTTCCAGCATGTCGTTAGCCTGGACTTCCTGTGTCATAGCTTTCTTTTCGACAATAGTCAGGCAGTAGCTTTCTCCATCACCATAGACGCGCAGTAAAGTCCATATTTCTTTTCCGCCTTTAACGAGTTTTATTACCGCATCATATTCAGCCTCATAGAGCAAAGTCCCGCCTATCTTCTTGAGAGCGTCGATATAATTCTTTCTTACCTGAAATCTGCTCGGTGATTTCATCTCCCCTTGAAGCTCATAGCAGATATAAGTTTTGTCTCCATCTATCATTTGAGTTTCTTCCTCATTGATATACATTTCGACCTGGTCATAGTTTGATTCACATTCCGTAATGTAGAAATTATTCATTCGGGAGAGCATGGGGTGATCTTTGCATCCTTCGGCATCCGTATCTTGTGACCATGAAACGCACACCATGCTGCTCAGGGCAATTAACCAGATAAAGAAACGCTGGTACTTATTCATAGGACACTCCTTGTTGATGCATCGTTTGCGATGCAGTATGGAGAATAAATATAGCTGCAAATTCCTTTTTTTTCAATGGGGGTCGGACCTTAACATTAGACATGCCCACGATGTGGGTCTGCAGGGCGTTTCAAAGCACACTGTCAAAATTTCATCGAAAAATGCTGAGAGGGGGGGGGAGAACCTGACAAAGGCTGACAAAAGACTTTTTACCAACAAAGTTAGCGGGAGTTGTTTCAAGAGTTCCCGTGTGTAGCTGTCAATAAACATGCATTTTTTGAAGGTGCTTTTCAGCGGGTACCGAGCATGGTTAAAATAGGTTTGCTGGCATCCATTGCGACTGGCATATCGTAGTTGGATAATACTATGACGATGGTATTCTGCTTGAAATCGATGCCAATAATAGCGCTTATTCCCATAGCACCGCCCGCCATTAAATTAACGCCGGCAGGTGTTTTGCTTTCTTCAGCGGAGCCTTCGAAGCGATTCAGCAAGAGATTTGTGTACGATTCTGAGAGTAATTTATTTTGAAGCAAGGCATTGATATATTTGAGCAGATCTTCCGCAGTAGAATATCCACCGCCTGCTGGAGTACCGCGGGGGCGGCTGAATCCGTAATTATTCCTATTGAAGCTGGTTCCTTGGGATTCGCCGGTGGGGGTGTAATTTGTGTAGCCGGCGGCACGATTTTCGATGATTTCATCTTGCCGGTAGGAGTCGGAGTTGGTCATTTCTGCTGGTTTATAGATGTTTTCCCTGATGTAGTCATAGTAATCCTTGCCGGTTACTTTTTCAATAATGGCGCCGAGTACTTCAAAGCATGTATTGCAGTGGATTTGTTTTGTTCCCGGTTCGGACTCGAGTGGCATATCTTTAATAAATTCCATGTAATCAGACACTTTATACAGGAAAGGCAACCTGCAAATGTATTCCTTATTATTCCAGTAATCACCCCAGCCTGCTTTCATTTGGAGAAGATGCCGGATGGTAACTTTTTCTGCTACTTCAGCAGGGAAATCGGTGAGGTATTTGCCAAGGGGATCGTCCAGCGATACTTTACCTTCTTCGATTAATTTTGCGATTGCAACTGATGTAAAGCTTTTATTGATGGAACCGATATTGAATTTTGTATCTGGTTTGTTTGGAATTTTAAATGCTTTGTCTGCCAGGCCATATGCTTTATGGAATGTGGACACACTGTCTTTTGCGATTAATATTACCCCCGAGAATTTATTTTCGGCGGTTTGCTGTTTGAAGTAGGCATCCATTTCTTTGGTATTACTGAAAGGTTTTTCTTGTGCAGTGACTGTATTTAAGAAAACAATAGCCAGTGCGAGAAGAAAGAAGGATGCAGAGTATATAAAATTTTGTTTAGTGAAGTGCATAAGAGTGCTCCTTGTTTTATTTCAGTTAAAATGAGACGAGCCAAAGAGTTGCCAGGTTCATGCAATTGGTGCTGTCATTATAAGCATTTCGAAGAAATGCGTAATAATCCGTAACGGATGGTGCTTCTGATAGTCCGTTAGGGATTGTTACGTTTGCCTTCGGCAAACTCACAATGACAGAGGTCCGTTCGGGATTGCTCACAAGGGCAGACACATAGGTCTGTCCCTACAGCAAAGCTCGCAAAGAATATGTTCCCGTTACATTTGGGTTCAGACTTGTTCGAGCAAGGGAGTTACTATGCTCCTTTCAATTATGATTACTTTCGGCTAAAATAGAATTGTGAGAAGGAAAAGATCCCAAATAAATGAGCAGCTTAAAAAAGAATCCATAGAACGTATACGAAAGCTTACGCTTGAGGAAAAAATTTAACAGATGCAAGAACGTATGAAATTAATGCGTGCTCTTTTTGAAGCAGGATTATCTTCGAAAGGTTTCTCCAAAGAAGAAATTGATGAACTATGGAAAAAAAACTAGATAAGGTTAAATGAAAATGCAGAAAAAAAATAAGGGGCATAAAATATGAAATTGAGCGTAAAATGTTCTGCTATTATTGATATATTAGCAATTCATTTGCAGGAAAATGAACGATGAGGAGTGCTTCGTCCGAATTCACTAAGGCAG
>MFGW01000188.1:12405-13904 GCA_001780385.1 Candidatus Fischerbacteria bacterium RBG_13_37_8
GGCACTTCTGTTGGATATGCTTATTGTCGGACAGGGACTTTCAATAATTTATATACCGTTGCTGATAGTTGGTATTTATCTATCAATCAAATATAGGGAGGGAAAAATTCTTGAGGTACTATCGAAAAGAGATGTGTGTATTTCCTTTGCAGTCAACAGCAAAAGAGGAATGCCTTTTAATCTAATGCAAATTGTAGCGGTAGTCACACTAATCTTTCTCATGCTTTTCTCTATATGTATGAAAGAGGGTGCACACCTAAGCAGATGTTGGTTGATATAGCGTGGTTGTTTTGTGGAATTGCTGTATACGTTGGATTAGCGTGGTTCATTTTGAAATTATTATCGCCGTATTCCAGCAAAAATGGGATTAGTAAAAAGGGACAGGCGTTTACAAATTTGTAAATTTGTAAATGCCTGTCCCCGTATACTATCAATTATGATATGTTTCAGCTACAATAGAGGTATGAGAAAAAAAATAACTAAAATTAATGTAAGGCGCAAAAAAGAATATATTGCGCGAAGGAAGGCACTCACTCCAGAAGAAAAAATAAATCAAACGAAAAAGAGCAAGGAATTAATTCGTGCTCTTTTTGAAGCAGGATTATCATCCAAGGGTTTCACCAAAAAGGAAATTAATGAACTCTCGGGGAAAAATCCTAAAAGGTAATATGGAAATATAAGAAAGAGGGTGTGGAATGAAAGCGATACAGATGACAGAAATAGACAAGCTATTGCTGATGAATGAAGTGCCGATGCCTGTTGTAGGAGAGAGAGATGTACTAATCCGCATCAAAGCGGCGGGGATATGTCACAGTGATGAGCATTATCGTTGCGGGGTGTCACCGGTTGCATTTTTACCGTTGACATTGGGGCATGAGGTAGCTGGCATTGTTGAGCAGACGGGTTCGCAGGTTAAGCATCTTGGCGTTGGAGATCGGGTATGCGTGCATTATTTAGTGACATGCGGCGGGTGTAGTTATTGCCTGTCCGGCAATGAGCAATTTTGTCAAAAGGGCGAAATGATAGGCAAGCACCGGCATGGTGGTTATGCTGAATATATAGTGATGCCTGAGAGCAGTGTAGTGAGTTTACCCGACAGTATAGCGTTTGAGCATGGCGCGATTATGATGTGTTCGACTGCCACGTCCTTTCATGCATTGCGCAAGGGCAGATTGAAGGCTGGGGAATGCGTGGCGGTATTTGGTACCGGTGGTTTAGGGATATCTGCGGTACAGCTTGCGCGCCTCATGGGAGCGCTGGAAGTTTATGCTGTAGATATTCGCGAGGAAAAATTAGTCATAGCGAAGCAGTATGGTGCGATACCTGTTAATGCAGCGAAAGATGATCCGATAGGTATTCTTAGGCAATTGACAAACGGGAGAGGAGTAGGTGTAGCACTGGAGATGGTGGGTTTGCCGGTGACCATGAGGCAATCGGTGCGATGTCTGGGCAAGATGGGCAGAGCGGTGATGGTGGGATTGAGCAGTGAATCATTGGAT
>MFGW01000188.1:13923-15145 GCA_001780385.1 Candidatus Fischerbacteria bacterium RBG_13_37_8
GTGATAGGGACTAGGGACTAGGGACTGGGGAATAGGGAAATGTGCATGGAGGATTTTTGGATTTGTCGCTGCAATGAGCTTTGAAAGAGGTTCTAGACAAAATTGAGATGATACTCAAACAGTAAGTGAGGGGTCCCTAATCCCCAGTCCCCATTCCCTAATCCCTGATGAGTTTGGCGATGGTGTGAAGATTTTGTTCGCGGATGGTAGGTTCCAGGATGCATTCTGCACTCAGGATCCAGCGATTTGGAAAACTGATCTGCGAGATTGTTTTTTGTAAGCGTTCTGGTGATAAGGTGGAGAGGTCGAAATTGGAGACGCCACCCATAATGACTTTATCGGTATTATTATGGACATCTTTCAATGCGGGATTATCGCGAATAGTTGAATCCCAATGCAGAATATCGACTGGATAATCAAGCATTTGGTCGAGTCTTATCATCGCGCCACATAAATGAAGAATTAAAAATCGAGCTTCTTTTCTAATACTGTTTAACAATCTCATATCAAAACGTTTATGCCATGCAGTGAATTCCTCATCTGATAAATATTCTTTGGTTGCGCATTTTGAGGCAAGAAAAAATCCATCAGCTCCTGCATGAACACATTCTTTTGCATATGCAATGAATGTCTCAGTAATGTTTTCAAAAGCTTTTTCGAGCAACGCGGGATTCTCTTTCAAGTGTCTCTTCAAGTCAAAGCGTGAAAGGCACATTCCTGCTGCTATTTCCATCGGTAAATAGAGTGTTTGAATGATAGGAACATGGTCTTTAACTCTATAATTTATTTTCCTGACTAATTTTACATGTTCACCCAGAACACCTTCTTCTACATGTAATGGTTCAATTGCCGCCCAATCATCGATATATTTTATTGCACTGCTAATTCTTTTTGGTTTTTCAATGTCATTGTACTGATATGCGCATCCCCAATCCTCACTGTAATAGCTGGTGCGCGGATTTATTTTTATGAAATCCCAGTGGTAGGTATCCTGAAACGAAACAAGGGCTTGCGCTAATGCATCAATATCCTGTTCTTCTTTATAAAAGTGACGCCAGAAACTGGCGGATAATTTATTAACTTTTTCACCTGCGACTATTTTCTGCAATTTCTCTTTTTTATTCATAGTCGTTGCTCCCTTGTTGAAAATATAGTAATAAATATGAAATAAAGAAAAATAAAAATTTGGTCTTTAAAAAAAGCATAAAGCCCAATCTTAACC
>MFGW01000188.1:15161-15467 GCA_001780385.1 Candidatus Fischerbacteria bacterium RBG_13_37_8
AGGAAAATTTGATTAATTGCAATAGGGGGAATTTGCTTCGCAGGGTGACGCAAGGTTCGCTACTACGGGACGTCAGGGATTGCTGTGAAAGGGCGGACACGCGGGTCCGCCCCTACAATGTGCTCGCAAAGAGGGGACAGGTGTTTACAAATTTGTAAACGTGTAAATACTTGTCCCCGTCTGTTGCGTCAAACATATATTATCAGGAAATAAAAAATAACAGTGAGAGGTGCTTTTATGACAAGACAAGCAATACAATATGCGAGTACATGGTTTATTGCAATGTTTTTTTGTGTAGTGGTATTT
>MFGW01000189.1:0-11090 GCA_001780385.1 Candidatus Fischerbacteria bacterium RBG_13_37_8
TAAAAGATATAATTCAGCTTGTTGTCGATGATAATTATTTTTTTGAGATACACGAGCATTTCGGTAAAAATATTGTTGTAGGTTTTGCAACCATAGACGGAAGACCGGTTGGGATTGTGGCAAATCAACCAAATTATCTCGCTGGAACACTCGACATCAATGCTTCAGTCAAAGGTGCTCGTTTTATTAGATTTTGCGATGCATTTAATATCCCGTTAATAATATTCGAGGATGTTCCTGGATTTCTACCCGGAACCCAGCAGGAATATGGGGGCATAATAAAACATGGCGCTATGCTTCTTTTTGCTTTTTCAGAAGCTACCGTACCTAAGATAACCATAATTACGCGTAAGAGCTATGGTGGAGCATATTGTGTTATGGCAAGCAAGCATATAAGAACCGATATCAACTATGCATATCCGACGGCAGAAATTGCCGTTATGGGACCGGAAGGCGCTGTTAATATAGTATTCCGTAAAGAACTTGAAAAAATAGCTAAAAGCCATGGACCTGAAGCAGAACAAGAAGCACGCAAGAAAAAAATAGAGGAATATCGTGAGAAATTTGCTAATCCATTCATTGCAGCGGAACATGGTTTTATCGATGAAATAATAGAACCGGCATATACCAGAATAAAAATTATCGATGCGCTTCGGTTACTCGAAAATAAACGAGACATCAATCCTCCTAAAAAACATGGCAATATACCTCTATAAGAGGGGACAGTGAACAGTGGTCAGGGGACAGGAAGCTTCCTTTTTTTCCGAAGGAACAAACGAAATTAATTCGGGGCTTTAGCCCCGGGAACATGCAATGCGAAGCTCCCATCAACCTTTCCCGTTCTGAAGGGACAAGCGAATTTAATCCGGGGCTTTAGCCCCGGCAGTGCGAAGCCACCTCGAACATTGAACCTTGAACTTTGAACCTTGAACATTAAAGAGGGAAGTTATTTTTTTCTTTGTTTGAGAAATGAAAGTAATTGTTCTGCCGTTAATGTATTGATAATATTGGCAGGTTGGCACCATCCTTTGCGTGCGATACCAATTCCATATTCCATATCAGTGATGCCGTCAAGATGATGAGCATCGGGATTAATTGATACGAGCAAATCTTCTCCGCGAAATTTATGCATGTTTCTCCAATCAATATCCAACCGGTGAGCATTTGCATTTAATTCAAGCACTTTACCTAATTTTTTTGTCTCTTCGATTACCGCGTCCATGTTAATTTTAAAAGGTTCCCTGCCTAATAGTAATCTTCCTGTGGGATGTCCAATCATATCTACATAACGATTATTTAAAGCAGCAAGCACCCTTTTTGTCATTTCTTCCTCTGTCATATGAAAATGACTATGCACAGAAGCAATGACAAAATCAAGTTCTTTCAAAATGCTATCATCCAGGTCAATACTTCCGTCTTTAAGTATATCGACTTCAATTCCCTTAAGCACGGTAAAATGCTTCAATTTTGCATTCAGTTCATCAATGATTTTTATCTGTTCTGCGACTCTCTTTTCTGTAAGTCCGCCCGCATAAGCGGCTGATTTACTGTGATCGGCGATTCCAATATAGTGATAACCGAGGCGCTGCGCCTCTTTTGCCATATCTTCTATTGAAGGGATTCCATCACTCCAATTAGAATGAACATGCAAAAAACCTAAAACATCATCCCTGCTTACAAGCCGCGGAAGGTTATGTTCCATAGCTAATTCTACCTCTCCAAAATTCTCACGTAGCTCCGGCGGAATATACTGCATATCAAAAAATGCATAAAATTCTTCTTCGGAATTCACGGATTCTGGTTTTTCACTTTTAAAAATGCCGTATTCATTAATTTTATATCCTCGCTGTTTTGCAATTCTCCTTAATTCAACATTATGTTCTTTACTGCCGGTAAAATGCATCAATGCAGATGCAAATTGTTCTGTTTTCACAATCTTGATATCTACTCTGATTCCTTTAGCATAAAAACTGCATATATTTTCTCCCTGCTCAATAATCTCGGTGCTGTAGGGGCATGTCAGGCAATATGAAGCAATTTCAGCCGGCTGTGTAGTGCTTACTACTATATCAATATCTTTTACTAATTCCTTGTATCGACGCAAACTACCCGCAATTGCCGCATCGCGCAGTTGTGAATTTTTCAGCAGAAATTGGACAATCGCATGTGCCAATGGATACATCTCATTTAATAAATGCTTATCCTTGTATAGTGCCAGCATGGTAATTCCATGCTGTATTTTTTCTTGTGTTTTCTGACCAAAACCATCCAGAAGAACCAGTCTGTTTTCAAGACATGCATATTCAAGTTCCTTGACAGTAGCGATGTGCAAATGCTTGTATAAAGCCAAAATCTTTTTGGGACCTAAACCCGGGATCCGAAGCATCTCAAGCAAACCTGGCGGCGTCTCACTCTTTAACGTTTCAAGCATTTCAATGGTACCGCTTCGAAATAACTCCTCTATCTTTTCAGCTATTGATTTTCCTATCCCTTTCAAGGTTTGCAGTTTATTCTCTTCAAAATAATGCTTTAAATCTTCTGGCAAAGCTTCTATAGTCCTTGCTGCATTGAAATATGCATTTACTTTAAAGGGATTTTCTCCCTGTAATTCCAGTAGTTTTGCAATCTCTTCAAATTTATGTGCTATTTCTTTATTATCCATTTTTATTTCATGTATTATTATCCCGTTCTATTTCTTTGTAAAAGTACCGCATGCCCAGTCATTTTTCACCTTCCATGCCACTTTTCCGGGAAACCTTTTCAGATGTTTCGCAATTCCCTTTTTCTCCTTGCGGGTTAATCCGCTAAATATCCATTGTCCGTGTGCTTTAAGAAGTTTCATGATTAATTCCATGTTTTCCACTATACTATCGCCAGTTAAATTAGAAAGAATAACATCAAACTTCACATCCCTGAAACAATCTGACATGCCAAGGATCACCATTATTTTTTTCATTAAACCATTATAGTAGCTATTCCTTATAGTTTCTCTTATTGCATCTTCATCTATATCAATTGCCACAGCTTTGCGTGCTCCTTTCATCAACGCAAGAAAAGCCAAGATGCCGGTACCACATCCGACATCAAGAATCAGTGAGCCTTTCACATCAAGTATTTCAAGTGCTTTTAAACATAGTTCAGTACTTTCATGTAATCCTGTCCCAAAAGCGGTTGCTGGAATTATAGTAATCACGTGCTTATTTTTATGCCTGGTTTTTGCAATATTGTATACAATAATAATTTGCCGTCCTATTCTCTTTGGTTTCATCTCCCGCATCCAATCTCCCACCCAGTCCTGCTGTAAAATGTTTCCTGTCTCTATAATCATAACGTGTTTAATATCCTGCAACACTTTCGTTACATTATCCCTCGCATCCTCATCTCCAAAATATGCAACATACCATCGTGCATTATCTTTACTTATTTCTTCGACTCCTAAAGGATTTCCTACCCATATTGCGTTATTCAACTCCTCTGGTGATACATGCTTACTGGAATACTTTAAAAAATAAAATTGCTTATTCATCAGATAAATTATACAAATAAACACTTAAAATTGCGATACGGGATAGTATATATATTTAACAATAGAACCTGAAAGGTAAAGAAAAGGTTAACGTTGAGGTAAAGGTAAAGGTTAAGAAAGGTTGAGATTGAAGTTAAGGCTGTGGTTGAGGCTGAAGTTAAGATTGAGAAAGATCAAATAATAATTCTTCCTCTTTTCCGAAACCGTAATATCTTCTCAATCCCGACCTATCTTCAACCTCAACCTTTTTATTTTTCTCGATTTTGTGGAAGCATTGATTTCTTACATTGACTTTGCTTGATAAATTTATTACAATGCAATCAAATGTTAATAATAGATAAAAAAGGAGACTCTATTATGAGAGAAGGAACACTGATTTTTATCTTTGTTATTTTTGTTTTGGTCACGGCAAGCATTTTTTTATCATCTGATGAAGAAGCACCTCTTCCGGACAAGAATTTTTTCGAGAATAGTTTGCACTATACATCTAGAGGAATGGAATACTGGTATAGCAAACAGCAGGGTGGAATTGAAACTATAACAGAGATTCCCTATGCTGATTTAAAATGCAAGAATTGTCATATAAGTACCTGCGACACCTGTCACAAAAAAACAGTTGGCTCAAAGTCAGAATACTCAGCAAAAATGGGACGAAGCCAGGAAACATGTTTAAAATGTCATGAAAGAGAAGGATTAATCATAACGAAAATTGATAAAGAAAACAATACTCTGGATGTGCATTTCCAAAAAGGGATGCAATGCATGGACTGTCATACAAAACACGAAATTCATGGAGATGGCAACACATATAATTCAATGAAACAGCAAGGCGCATTAGAAATTAAATGCGAGAATTGTCATGATCGCCTTGTAAATCATCTCAGTCACGTTGTCCATGGTCAGCGCGTAGATTGTACGGCATGCCATCTTCGTCATGTTGCAACATGCTATAACTGTCACCTCGATACGTTCATTCAGCAAGGAATTAAAACAAAGATACCCCTAAGCAAATGGATATTTCTTATGAATTATAACGGTAAAGTCACCGTTGCCAACATGCAAACCTTTGTATACCAAAATAAGACTTTTCTCCTTTTTGCCCCCATGTTTTCACATTCAATCATGAGAGAGGGAAGACAATGTGGAGAGTGTCATGATACAGAAATCATCAAAAACATAAAAAAGAAGAAATTTTATCCAGTAACATATGCAAATGGGCAACTTACGAACATCAGCGGTGTTATCCCGGTAATTGAAAATATAGAATGGAATTTTATTTTTTTCAATTATGCAAATGGAGAATGGTCAATTATTGACAATGCAGCGATACCTTTAATACAATACGCTGGATTTGGTAAGCCATTGACCCAGGAACAATTTAAGAAACTTGAAAAAGCTCCTACATTCAAGAAATAATGCTAAGTATGCAAATGCCTCTCATATAACTGAAGAAAGGTTAAGATTGAGGTTGACCTATCCTTTGCTACTTACACCAGCCAACCTTGATATTTTTCAAATTATTACTTATATTTATATAGTAGTATTAATTTTGGTAATGAGAGTATGAAAGCACTGATATTAAATGCATTAAAACGAGAGCAATCGAGTATAGAGCACATTTATAAAATTCTTGCAAATGAACTCAAGGATAGGGGTTGGAAAAGCGAGACATTTATGCTTCAGGATATTGATATTTCGAGCTGTAAAGGGTGTTTTGGATGCTGGACAGTTACTCCTGGCATATGCGTTAACGAAGATGAATCCAGTCAAATTATAGCTAAATTCATACATAGTGACTTAATAATTTCATTGACTAAAGTTACTTTTGGGGGATATTCTTCTGAATTAAAGAAAGTATTCGATAGAACCATTCCAATTCTTTCGCCATTTTTCATGAAAGCAGGTAATGAAACGCGTCATAAGCCGCGTTATAAAAAATATCCTAACCTTGCAACCATTGGAGTAATGATTCATCCTGATGATGAATCTGAATATATTTTTAAAACACTTGCTAAACGCATTGCTCTTCATTTTCATGCTCCACAACAAGGAACTTTAATTATATTCAGTGGTCAATCCAAAGAAAAAATTCACGAAAAAATAAAAACTCTATTGCGAACAATTGGTGGAGAATAATGACATACCGTAAAAGTGCTCTCATGCTTATTGGAAGTCCACGACTGACAAAAAGTAATTCTTCTTCATTAGCTGATTATCTTGATCGTCAGCTCCAGGAAAAATATATACAGACCAATAGAATATTTCTCCTTTCCGCACTTAAATCAAATGACTCAATAATCGATTTATTTACTTCGGTAAAGATTGCCCAGGTTATCATTCTCATTTCACCGCTTTATTGCAGCAGTTTGCCTTATATTGTCACAAAATCTATGGAATTAATACATGGCTGCCGCACCTCCCCTAATCTTCCAAATCAGCAATTCTATGCTCTTTTGAATTGCGGTTTCCCGGAATTTCATCACAACCACACAGGCATTGCAATTTGCAGGCTTTTCGCTCGAGAAAGTGGCTTCATATGGTCAGGAGGGCTCGGACTTGGCATGGGAGAAACAATTGGTGCCAAGTCACTTGATAAAGCAGGTTATCTCTTTAAAAATGTCATGAAATCTTTGGATTTGACATCTCAAGCAATTGCCGAAGGCAAAGAAATTCCTTCAGAAGCTGTTTCGCTGATGCAAAAGCCCGTCCTGCCTAAATTTATCTACAAGTTTGTCGCACACTATAATTGGAAACGACAAGCGAAAATACATGGAGCCCGCAATAAGCTTTCCGATCGCCCTCTCCTCTAAATTCTATTCCCCCACTCCCCAGTCCCCAATCCCTTTTATCCAGTGTCATTTATATTAATCGCTCTTTATGCTATTATTATGTTGTTTTCGAATGCAGAAACAATAGGCACTTTGCGCGTTTGAGGGCGGACACATTGGTCCGCCCCTACAAAATATCCCCTATAATAAGGAGTACTGCCATATGTGTGGAATATGCGGTTATTGTGGGAAAAATATACTCCACAATAAAGAAATTATAGACCAGATGACAGCGACATTAATACATCGAGGTCCTGATGAAAGGGGTATTTATAATAATAAAGATGTCGCATTGGGCGCACGCAGATTAAGCATAATTGACCTTGCCAGGGGTTCACAACCTGTTGCAAATGAAAACAAAACAATCTGGGTTGCCTACAATGGTGAAATATATAATTTCCATCACATACGTGAAGAATTACTTGCCAGAGGTCATATCTTCACTTCTGGAAGCGATACTGAAGTTATTGTGCATTCCTATGAAGAGTGGGGAGAGGATTTTGTAAAAAAATTTCGCGGTATGTTTGCTTTTGCGCTCTGGGACAGCACAAAGGAAGCATTATTTCTTGCCCGGGATAGAATCGGAATTAAACCGCTTTATTATACTCTATTACCAGATTTCACTATTGTTTTTGGTTCTGAAATAAAGGCGATTTTGAAATACCCTGGAATCTCAAAAAATATAGAGCCAAAAGCGCTTGATTGTTTTTTGACACTCGAATATATCATATGTCCGCTCAGTATTTTCAAAAATATTCATAAATTAGAACCCGGGCACTTACTTAAGTATCATAATGGTGAAATATCAATTAAGAGCTATTGGGATTTAATAGAGGCAACGCAAGTGAATCAGGAAATTCATGGAATGTCCAATTCGGCAATTCAAGAAAAACTCGCCGCTCTTTTGCAGGAATCGGTAAAATACCGGTTAATAAGTGATGTGCCTCTCGGTGCTTTTTTAAGTGGTGGTATTGATTCAAGTTCAGTAGTTGCCATGATGCATTTGGAAGGAATACACCCGGTCAGGACATTTTCCATTGGTTTTTCTGAGCAATCATACAATGAACTTGCATATGCAAGAAAAATAGCCCGGTTATTTTCCACCGAGCACCATGAAGAAATCATAGAACCTGATGCAGTAGACCTGGTAAATTCGCTTATTTATTACCTGGACGAGCCATTAGGTGATTATTCCATATTTCCCACCTATCTCGTTTCTAAAATGGCAAGAAAACATGTGACAGTTGTATTATCGGGTGATGGAGGAGATGAATTATTTGCAGGGTATGAGCACTACAAAGCTCAAAAATTAAGTAAATTATATAATGCATTTCCTGGTGTTATTAGAAAGCATTTCATCGAATCCATCATTGATGGCATATCACCCTCACCCAAGAAAAAAGGACTTGTCAATCTATGCAAGAGGTTTATTGACGGAGTAAAAAAATCACCTTTTCTCCATCATTATCGATGGACGGTCTTTCTCAATGAACTGGAAAAACAACAACTCTACACCGAAGAGTTTAAAGCTGAATTAGGCGAATTTTCCTTTTTTGATTTAATCGAGCCACATTTGGAAAAAGCTTCCCATTTTGATGCTATAAATGCAGAACTTTACATGGATATAAAAACATATCTTGCCGATGATATACTTGTGAAAGTAGACAGAATGAGTATGGCAACATCACTTGAAGCAAGAGTTCCCCTGCTTGATCATTTCTTTGTCGAATGGGCAATGAGCCTCAACGGTACACTTAAATTGCATAATTTCACCAGCAAATGGATACTGAAAAAGACAATGGAACACTATCTCCCCAAAGATATTATATATCGGCGCAAGGAAGGATTCAGCATTCCTATTAAAAACTGGTTAAAAACAGATTTACGCGATTTAATGGAAGCTACGCTAAGCAAAGAGAATGTTAATGGCGACGCTTATTTTAATTATGCTTGCATAGATAAACTAAAGAAAGAGCATCTCTCCGGGCATTTTGATCACAGTCATAAACTGTGGGCATTAATTGTATTTTATTTATGGAAAAAACAATTTCTTGGATGAAACAGAAGTCACCTAAATTTTAGCGTTATATTATTGCTAATCAAACAAACGATTTCCTAAATAATGTGATATGCTCTACGTTTTGCACAAGCTAAGCTTAATAACAATTATTCCTGCTACATTATAGTAGGAAAATCTCCTAAGGTTCTGAAAGTCTGCATCTCTTGTGATAATCCACTTTTTCTCTGCTTCTGCCAGCTTATAAACATCACCGTTTTTTTATCCCATGCTTTCCTATCTTTTTTAGATGTATTGCCGCAAATCCATGATCTTTAAGAAAATCAATTAAGGCAAATGGCATGTTTTCATCCAGCAGAAATTTTGCCTTCATATTGCATAAGCCTCGTATTCGCATAACTTAGCTGCATAAGAAATAGCCGCTTTAATATCATCAGCATTTAATGAAGGATAATCCTTAATATAGTCCGTTACGGATTATTACGTCCCGCTGGCACGGGACTCATAATGACAGTCCGTTACGGATTATTACGCTTTGCTTCGCAAAGTTCATAATGACAGTCCATCAGGGATTGCTGAAAGCTGAATGCGATTTCTACGATAATTGCTGGATATCTAATTACGCCGATATAAAAGAAGGAATGCTGGCGCCTCTCAACAAACACTTTGGCAATACGATTATTATTCACCGATTTTGCCATATTCTATATACAATACGGCAATGCCGTATGCATTAGTTTCGGTCACGGATAGAACCGGGCACGAAGTGGCATCAATTTCTTTTACAAGCTAAAATAACGCATACTTTTACGAGGTAAAGCAATTACTCACTCGATGCGAATATGATTTCACTCATGCAGGTTCACCGTTGATGCTTTGTTTAACTATTTGCACGCTTACTTCAATAAAACGCAACGTAAGATTTGGGCAGGTTTTGCTGAATGCCGCTTAAAGCGTGCGGCTGAAGCAAAACTCTGCCCAAATCTCGTTGCACAAATTTAGTCTTCGCTTTAACAAATAAAACATTATCTATCTCTAATTCTATCTCTATCATGCTATTTATCTAGATTATTGATCAAAGAATATATGTTCTTTTCCCAAAACACAGGTATATGCAGAAAGATCTTCATCATAAGGAACATGTAATTTCAGTTCGCTTAAATCAGGACTTATTTCTTTAATAACAGCTACCAATTGAGTAAATCCTTCATCATCATTAAATCCTACCAGTAAATTTTGAAAATCGGTAATAGGATACGTGATAAGCTTTCTTATGCTAACTTCCTGAGAAGTACGCAAAACATCTTCCCGTTCCACTGGTTTTTCCAATATCACAGCAAATTCGTACTTCCCATATTCACCATAGAGAGCTTTTTGTCTCATTAATTTTGAAACGACATCCAGGGTAGCATTATCCATTACTTTTCCGACTCCAAATGCCATACCCAATATGCGTGCAGGATCTATAGTATATACCTTTTCTACCTTGTTCCGGAAATAATGCAAAAATTTATTCTGCCGGTAGACTGAACGCTCCTTGACCGATTTTTCTTTAATCTCAGCAGGTACATTCATAAGCAAAAATGGAATGGTTGATTGTTCCAAAACACCTTTAATAATATGCTCTAATTCATCTTCTTTTTGCAGGGCAACTATTATTCCAGTGTCTATCATTTCAATAAGAGCACCTTTATATTCTTTCCCGGCATTATCTTGCACCATCCCATCAGTATCTATTATGGTAATACTATGAAATTTATTTGAATATTTAAGTAATTTATGAAATGCAACGATTACTTTCAAAAAATTCCCGCGTGGAGAAGAAGAACCTACAAAAATTGTTTTCTCCGGTTCTAATTCACGTATATTCTCTCCTGTATAGCTGGAATAAGAAAAACAAGTTGGAAGTCCAAAGAGACTTTGTCCCAAATCTGCACTTATTAAACCAAATAATTTCTTGCCTGGCATTAATCCGCATATATACTCTACCAATGATGATTTTCCTGTATCTACGCCTCCTATAATAATAATGCTCCCTTTTTTCATCCTGGGTAATTTTAGGTGCTTTGACCATATTTCCATTAATTCCTTATTCATACATACTCCTTCTCTTGCACATTACGTTGCGCTATAATTTTTTCAGCTTCAAGTAAAAATGCATAGGCACCAAAAGCTTTTAAAAAATAATCCAGTCTGCTCGTCCACCATATGAGTGGGTACAGTATTTTATATATCCTAAATGCAAATGAATGTTTCATATAATCATCTTTGGAAGCTGGAGAAATGTACCCATCTCGTTTTTTTGTTTTGTTTTTCTGCAATTTTATATATAAAGCATTTAACAGCATTTCAATTGCTTCCGTAATGCTATAAGAATAGCAGGCAATTCTTTTTATAGCAAAACCAGCGTTTTCAAGGAGAGAACGAAGTTGTGCGGGACTGTATCCTTCACGTACATGTCCGTAGGAATCCATGGTAAGTCCCAATTTAGGTTTTATAGCATTTAAAAGAAGTTTTCTTCCAGTTGTTGGTGTACCAATAATTAAAACACCGCCAGGTTTTATTATTCTGGCAATTTCACTTATGCAAATAGTGTCATCTTCTATATGTTCCAAAAAATCTACTGAAATTACTTTATCAAAGGTTTCATTTTTAAACGGAAAAGTGACATTATTAATTTGCACAACATTATTAGATACCAAATCATGGGTTGCAACAA
>MFGW01000189.1:11115-11426 GCA_001780385.1 Candidatus Fischerbacteria bacterium RBG_13_37_8
GATCCATATTCCGCCGCGTTGTCTCAACAAATAGCTTATTGTTCCGCGGGCTGAACCAAGATCCAGGCATAGATTGTTTGAGCAATCCTGCAGCCATTTATCAAGAATATGTATTTTTTCTCTTTTTTTTAATGAATATTGTACTAAATCAATCTGCCACATAGCGAACATTAGGATTTTTGTTAATCTACTATATCTTAACAATTATGGGCGACTCGATGAGTCGCCCATAATATGTATTATTGAAAATAATCTTCGTTTAATTATTTTTGCGGTACCACGTTACATTTTAGGTGCTGCTGGTTGGGTTT
>MFGW01000189.1:11460-19759 GCA_001780385.1 Candidatus Fischerbacteria bacterium RBG_13_37_8
CAAGCGTAAATGTTCACTTCCTATCAAAGCAATAAGGGCAAGTTCAGCACCATCACCACGTCTGAATTTACCAGTTTTGACAACCCGGGTATAGCCTCCTACCCTGTCAGCAAACCGTGGCGATATTGTATCAAACAATTTCTTTACCAGAGTTTTATCATGAATTTCCTGAGCTACCATTCTCCGGGCAGATAAATCACCTTTTTTCGCTAAAGTGATAAGATGTTCAGCAAAAGAACGCAATTCTTTTGCCTTTGCTATCGTTGTTAATATTTTTTCTTCCCTGATTAAAGCACTTGCCAGATTGCGCAACAAAGCTGATCTATGACTCGTTGTTCTACTTAATTTTCGTCTTTTTTTTCTGTGCCGCATTTTTCGAACTCCTCAATAATCATTACCATGCCCGTAAATTAGAGCACTGATAACATATTTCAACTTATACAAGAATTTACATTGCTCACCATATTATAGTTTCATTTCCAATGTAAGATTTTTTTCATCAAGTCGTTTTTTGACAAAATCCATTGATTTTTTGCCAAAGTGAGGCAACGCTATTAATTCTCTTTCACTTTTTTTCACCAGGTCTTTTATAAATTGAACATTTGCTCGTTTCAGAGCATTATATGAGCGTGTATCCAAATCTAAATTTTCAATAGGTTGACTCAGCAATTCTCTTGTATCACTGGGTAGCTTAAACCATTCTGTAGCTTCTTCAGTTTCTGGGATGACAGCTTCTAATCCTGTGAAAATAGTTGCATGATTGATTAATATTTTTGCAGATTGTACAAGAGCATCAATCGGTGTGAGAGTTTTATTTGTCCATATTTCAAGAGTAAGTTTCTCATATTCTGTTGATCTTCCCACTCGAGCGGGTTCTACAATGAAATTTGCTTTTACAACCGGGCAATGAATTGCATCAAACGGTATATAACCGAGACCCCAATCTCTGTCGTAATTTTTTTCAGAAGACACATATCCTTTCGCTTTTTTCACAATCATTTCCATTTCGAGTGAACCTTTATCTCCAATAGTAGCAATATAATGATCCGGGTCCATAATTTCGACATCAGCATCGGTTTCAATATCTTTGGCTCGTACTTCACCTATTCTGCTTACTTTTAACTGCAATCGTTTGTGATAATCAACATAGGATTTAATTGGGAGTCTTTTCAAATTGAGGATTATATTGGTAATATCTTCTACAACACCTGGGATAGAAGCAAATTCATGAGGAGCACCTTCAATTTTTACTGCGACAATCGCAGCTCCTTCAATAGAAGAAAGTAATATTCTTCTGAGGGAATTTCCCAGTGTAGTTGCAAATCCTCGTTCAAAAGGTTGTGCAAAAAATCGCCCAAAACTATCTGTTAATGTTTCTTTTTCGATTTCAATAGCTTCCGGCAAATAAAAAGAAGGCTCACTAAACATTTTGGAATACCTCCTTGGTCATTCCTTAAAACCATAAACGGCAAGATAACCTTTTTATTTCGAATATAGCTCTACTATATATTGTTCCTGGATAGGGAATTGTATATCGTCTCTTCTTGGAAAGGCAAGAACTCTACCTTTTTTCGCTTCAGTATCAAACTCCAACCATGGGGGCAGACCACGTGTTTCCAGTTTCTCAATAGATTCAGCAACATTCGGTGTTTTCAATGCATTTTCTTTCAATGTTATCGAATCACCTGGACAAGTAAGATAGGATGGGATATCAATCTTTTTATTGTTCACGAGTACATGCCCGTGATTAACAAGCTGACGAGCATGACTGCGTGATGTTGAAAATCCTAACCTGAAAATTACATTGTCCAATCTTCGCTCCAAGAAAATCAATAAATTTTCACCAGTAACTCCTTTCATCTTCTCTGCTTTTTCAAAATATAACCGGAATTGTTTTTCCAGTACTCCGTATATTCTTTTCACTTTTTGTTTTTCTCGAAGTTGAATCCCATAGGGAGTCAATTTTATTCTTTTGGTTCGACCATGTTGACCAGGTGGAAATGCTCTTTTTTCAAGAGGACATTTCGCATAACACCTGTCACCTTTTAAAAATAATTTGGTCATTTCTCTTCTACATAACCGACAAACAGAATCTTTATATCTTGACACACTCAGCTGGTCATTGCTGTAAATGACCAGTTTTCTCACCTCCTTTTTATACTCTTCTTCTTTTACGCGGCCGGCATCCATTATGAGGAATTGAAGTAACATCCTTGATTGAACGAATTTCAATTCCTGTAGATTGTATTGCTCTGACCGCTGATTCCCGGCCTCCGCCGGGTCCTTTAATTCGTACATGAACTTTCTTCAATCCAAAACGCAATGCATCCTGTGCACATTTTTGCGCAGCTTGCTGCGCTGCAAACGGAGTGCTCTTTCTGGATCCTTTGAAACCAACAGTTCCAGCACTTGCCCAACAAAGCGTATTCCCCTGCAAATCCGTTATCGTAATAACAGAATTGTTAAACGTGGAATGAATATGGGCAATACCTGTTGGTATGCTCTTTTTCTCTTTTTTTCTGGCTCCTTTTTTTCTACCAGCCATAATTATTTACTCCATTATTATATAATGTCATATATCTAATTCCGGGCATATTTCATAATTGCTTAAGTTATAAAAACTCAGCACCCACAGTATTTATACCTTTTTGGTCTTTCTCTTAAGTGCCACAGTTTTTCCTTTTGGTCCTTTTCTCGTGCGTGCATTGGTATGACTTCGTTGTCCTCTTACGGGCAATCCTAATTTATGTCTTGAACCACGATAACATCCGATGTCTATTAATCGTTTCACATCCATTTGTATAATTTTTCGTAAATCACCTTCTACTTTCCCTTCACTCTCTATTATTTTCCTGATATTGGCAATTTGCTCCTCAGTTAAATCTTTTATTTTTGCTTGAAAAGGAACTCCTGCTGCTTCAAGAATTTTTTTTGCCCTGGGACGTCCTACTCCATAGATATAGGTAAGACCTACCTCAGCTATTTTATTGGGTGGTAAATCAACTCCTGCTATTCTTGCCATGTTCTTTTATCCCTTATATATTCGGGATTTTCACCTCCTTGTTATATTCTTTCTGCATTTTATCTTAATCCTTTGGCTATGAGCAGATCTTTTTTTCTGCATATATCCCCTGCTTAGCCTTGTTTTTGCTTATGCTTGGGATTAATGCATATAATTCTGATTCTTCCTTTGCGCTTTATTATCTTGCAATTAATACATATTTTTTTTACTGATGAACGTACCTTCATTGTTCCTTCTCCTATTTAAACCTGTAGACAATTCTGCCACGAGTCAGGTCATAAGGTGATAGTTCCACTTTTACCTTATCTCCGGGTAAAATATGAATAAAATTCTTCCTCATTTTCCCGGAAATATGTGCCAGCACAATATGCTTCTGCCCTTCCACTTCAACTTTAAACATAGCATTGGGCAAAGCTTCCTTTACCGTGCCGATTATCTCAATTGCTTCGTCCTTAACCATATGCTTTTAAAAAATAATTTTGTTGTTAAAACAGTGTTTTTTAGGTTGTTGTTAAAATTAGTGCTTCTGTATGTGTAACTGCCACTGTATGTTCAAAATGAGCAGAATAACTTCCATCTTTTGTTCGTGCCGTCCATTGATCAGGTAATATTTCTACTTCATAACTTCCCATAGTCACCATAGGTTCTATTGCAAGTACCATTCCAGTTTTTAACCTCGGTCCAGTTGATGGTTCTCCGTAATTTGGAATTTTTGGATCTTCATGCAAACGTATTCCTACGCCATGACCAACAAAATCCCTTATTACATTGTAACCATTTCTCTCAACATGTTTCTGTATAGCGTGTGACAAATCTCCAATTCTATTATTTTCTTTTATCTGTTCAATTCCAATGTGCAATGATTCTTTTGTTATCTGTATTAAATGTAAATATTGTTGTTGAACTTTTCCTACAGGAAATGTTTTTGCTGCATCTCCATAATAACCATCCATTAGTACTCCTACATCAATTCCTATTATTTCACCTTCTTTTAATTTTGTATCGTCAGGTATTCCATGCACAATTACCTCATTCACTGAAGTGCATATGCTCGCCGGATAATTCCGGTATCCTTTAAACGCAGGTATTGCTCGTTTTCGTCTTATATAATCCTCTGCAAATTCATCAAGTTCCCGTGTTGTTACTCCTGGTACAATTAATTTCTCTAATTCTTCCAATAATTCAGCTACCAAGGCACAACTGCGTTTAATTTTTAATATTTCTTGTGGAGTCTTTATCTCTATCACTACTCTCTTCTATAATATTCAATATTGTAGCATGTATTTTATCTGCTGGCAAAGCACCATCTACTACCTGTACATGATTTGAACTTCCATAAAAATTCACTAATTCTTTTATTTCATCTCTATAAATTCTTATCCTTTCTTGTATTACTTCTTCAACATCATCCGCCCGTGCTATTAAAGGCGAACTGCATTCATCGCATCGCTCAGCTATCCTGGGAGGTGAAAAATGTATATTATAAATTTTCTCACAATTTGAACATGTTCTTCTTCCGGTATTTCTTCGCGCTATTTCATAGTCACTTAATTCTATCAAAACTATAATAAACTCATCCTCCCGCTTTCTACTGTATTCCTCCAATAGCATCGCTTGCTGTAGATTCCGCGGAAAACCATCTAAAATTGCTTTCTCTATTTGTAAATTCTCTATTTTATTTTTTACTAATTCAAATACTGTCTCATTATCTACAAGTTTTCCAGTGCTCATTATCTGCATTACTTTTTTACCAATTTCAGTTTCATTTTTAATATTTTCTCTTAATAAATCACCAGTTGAAATACGCACCCAGCATTTCTCTTCTAATAATTGAGCCTGAGTTCCTTTACCGCTACCGGGAGGACCTAATAATACAAGATTTTTCATCGTCAACCTCTTCTGCCTCTGATTCTTCCTTTCTTAGTAAAACCTTCATAATGTCTCATAATTAATTGACTTTCCACTTGTTGCAGCGTATCCATTGCTACACCAACCACGATGAGCAATGAGGTACCTCCAAAATAAAAAGGAACTCCCAAACCATTAAGAAGTGCTGACGGCATTATTCGCGACATGAAATTCCCTAAACCGCCTGGGAGTGTATCCAATTTTATACCTGTCATTAAAAATTCCGGCAAAATAGCTACAGCAGTTAAATAAATTGCTCCTACGAGCGTTAAACGTGTTAAAATCGAATCTATATGATCCGCCGTCTTTTTACCGGGTCGTATTCCGGGAATAAAACCACCATATTTCTTTATATCTTCAGCTACATTAACCGGATTAAAAATAATTGCCGTATAAAAATAACAGAAAAATACAATGGCACCTATATAAATAAAATTATATAGCGGCATACCCAATGTCATATTTCTCACTATCCAATCTACATAAGGCTGCAGTGAGGGAACTCTTATAAACTGGGCTACTGTTTGCGGTAATGCAATTAGCGAAGCAGCAAAAATAATAGGAATAACTCCGCCTGTATTCAGTTTTAAAGGCATATGCGTGGATACACCTCCGTACATTTTTCTTCCTACTACACGCTTGGGATATTGAATCGGTATTTTTCGCTGAGCTCTCTCAACAAATATAATCACCGCTATTACACCTATCATCATGGCTAATAATATAATCAGCACATGACCTTTAATACTTCCTATCTGTACTGAACGTATCGTTTGTATAATCGCATTTGGAAATCTTACAACAATTCCGGCAAATATAATAAGAGAAATTCCATTGCCAATTCCACGTTCGGTAATTTGTTCACCCAGCCACATAAGAAAAACAGTTCCCGTAGTAAGCGTGATCATAGTCATAAGCCGGAATGACCAGCCGGGATTTAATACTATCTGAGCTCCTCCATATCCTTCCATGTAGTAAGCCATTCCAAATCCCTGGAATAAAGTAAGTGCAGCCGTTAAATATCTTGTGTATTGTGTAATTTTTTTTCTGCCAAGTTCCCCTTCTTTGGATAATTTTTCAAGCTGTGGAATTACTACTGTCAACAACTGCAGAATAATTGATGCTGATATATAAGGCATTATTCCTAATGCAAAAATAGAAAAATTAGAAAATGCTCCACCGGAGAATAAATCAATCATCCCAAGAAATGTTCCACCCATTTGTGAAAAGAACTCTTTCATAGCATCCACGTTGATACCTGGTGTAGGAATAATTGCACCCATCCTATAAACAGCCAGTAATGCAAAAGTCATGATAATTCTTTTACGTAAATCCGGTATACTAAATAAATTGCGAATACTTTCTAATGCGATGGCAGCACCTCCGCTTTTCCACCTGCAGCTTCTATCTTCGTGCGGGCGGATGTACTAAATTTATGCGCAAAAACTGTTAATGCTTGTTTTAAGTCGCCTCTTCCTAAAATTTTCACTCGATCAGAGACATGTTTTATAAATCCCTTTTCTTTCAATGTCTCTATATTCACTATTTCTCCAGGTTGAAAACGGCGTAAATCTTCTACATTTAATACACAATATTCTTTCTTGAAAATATTAGTAAAACCTCTCTTAGGAATGCGTCTATGTAAAGGCATCTGACCGCCTTCAAAGCCTCTTTTCAATGAATGACCTGAACGTGATCGCTGCCCATTGTGTCCTCTGCAGGAAGTTTTTCCATGTCCGGAACCAGGTCCACGACCTACTCTCTTGCGTTTCTTTTTCGCTCCTCTTGGAATTTCTAAATTATATAATTCCATGTATGAAACACCTCGCTTTTATAGTTCTTTTACTTCAACTAAATGTATAACTTTGTTTATCATTCCTCTAATCTCAGGTGTATCTAATCTTACAACAATTTTTCCTCGTTTGCGCAATCCTAATCCTACCAATACTAATCTCTGTTTGCGAGGAAATCCTATTTCACTTTTTACCTGCGTTATTTCGATCATTTTGCTTTTTTTCTTTTTGGCTATCATTTTACTTTAAGCTCCTCGGGAGATTTGCCTCGTAATTTTGCAATTTCTTCAACAGAAGTAAGTTGAGATAATCCATCAATTGCAGCTCGCACAAGCGCAAATGGATTAGTAGAACGAAGTGATTTTGTCAATATATCCTGAATACCTGCCATTTCCATAACAGCCCGTACAGCTCCCCCGGCTATTAATCCGGTTCCCGGCGCTGCAGGTTTCAACATTACTACTGCTGCATCTTTTTTGCCAATTACTTCATGAGAAATTGTGGTGCCTGTTATTAATACTTTAATGACTCGTTTACGGGCTTTTTTAATTGCTTTCTGAATTGCCATTGGTACTTCGCGCGCTTTTCCTTTTGCAAATCCAACTGTTCCTTTTCCATCTCCTACTACTACCAGTGCTGCAAATCCTAATTTTTTTCCACCCTTTACAACCTTCGTGACTCGATTTATAAAAACTACTCTATCTTTTAATTCAGTCGTTTCTTCTATCATGCTTTTTTCATCTATCATGCTTTTTGTTACCCCTCCATTTTTAAAATTTAAGTCCACTTGCTCGTGCTCCTTCTGCTAATGATTTTACTCTGCCATGATATTTATAGGCACCTTTATCAAATACTGCATTCGCAATTCCTTTAGAAAGCAATCGCTCTCCCAATAATTTACCAACTTCAAATGCTCCTGTTTTATTTCCTCCGCTCTGCAATTTCATCTTCAATTCCTTATCCATGCTGGATGAACTTGCTATGGTGATTCCTTCATTATCATTGATCGCCTGTACATAAATATGTTTTAAACTTCTGCATATAGAAAGACGTGGTTTTTCTGCCGTCCCTCTTATTTTTTTGCGAACTCTGTTTTTTCTTGCTATTGATTTGTATTGTTTTAGCTTATTCTTATCCATTGCTTATACCTTTATCTCTATTTTGCTCCTGCTGCCTTGCCGGGCTTCAATTTAATAATTTCATTAGTATATCGAATACCCTTTCCTTTATAGGGATCGGGTTCTCTAAAGCCTCTAATAAGTGCAGCTAATTGTCCAATTTGATGTTTATTAATTCCCCATAAACGGAATTTATTTTTATTCTTCTCGTCAAACAGTACTTTTATCCCTTCTGGTATTTTTATCTCACGTGGCTGAGAATATCCTAAGATAAAAATCATTACATTACCTTGCAATTGACATCGATACCCAACACCTACTATTTCTAATTCTTTGAAAAAGCCTTCTGATACTCCTTTTATTGCATTCGATACATGAGCTCTCGTTGTTCCATAAATAGCAGAATTAACCGTTGCATTTTCTTTTTTTCTTACCATTAATGCATTATCTTTCTGTTC
>MFGW01000189.1:19810-26981 GCA_001780385.1 Candidatus Fischerbacteria bacterium RBG_13_37_8
TACCTCTATTTTATTAGCTTTCATATTCACTTTTACGCCTTGTGGTATCAAGATTGGTTTTTTACCTATTCGTGACATAAACCACCTCTATTCTTATATTACCAAATATAACAGAGCAATTCTCCGCCTATTTTCAATCGTCTTGCTTGTTCACCGGTAATCACACCTTTTGAAGTGCTTATAATGCAAATACCTAATCCTCGTTTTATTTTAGGTATCTTTGAATATTTGCAATATACCCTTTTGCTCGGTTTGCTGATGCGTTTAATTTCGCGGATTAACCTTTCATTATTAGGTCCATATTTCAACGTTATCACTATAAAACCTTGTTTTCCGTCTTCTTCGTATTTGAAATTTTCAATATATCCTTCTTCTTTTAATATTTTCGTAATCTCAAGTTTCATCTGTGATGCTGGTATTCTTTGTTTCTCTTTTTTTACTGTAATTGCATTTTTTATACATACTAAATAATTTGCTATCGGATCAGTTACTGGCATAATTATTACCTCACCAACTTGCTTTTTTTACGCCGGGTATTTGCCCTTCCAATGCTAATTTCCGGAAACATAACCGGCACATTTTGAACTTCCTGAGATAAGCACGCGGTCGTCCACATAATGCACAACGATTTCTATATCGTATTTTATATTTAAGTTTTTTCTGCATTTTTACCATTGCTGCTATTGTTGCCATTTCTGCCTCCTTTATGATTCTCTAAAGGGAAACCCTATTAATTTTAACAATTCCCTTGCTTGCATATTATCCTTTGCTGTTGTTACTACTGTTAAATTCATTCCTCGCAATTTATCAACTTTGTTATAATCAATTTCAGGAAATATCAATTGATCAGTAATTCCCATAGTATAATTACCGCGACCATCAAAGGAATTAGGAGATAATCCTCGAAAATCTCTTAAACGTGGTAACACAACATTGATGAACCTGTCAAGAAATTCATACATCATGGCTCCTCGTAAAGTAACTGCTATTCCTATTGGCATTCCTCTTCTGATTTTAAATGCTGATATTGCTTTCGTTGCTCTTCTCAGGGAAGCTCTCTGTCCTGTTATTAATCCTAATTCATCAATTCCAATATCAATAACTTTAATATTTTTAACTGCTTCTCCTAATCCCATATTTATTACTACTTTCTCTAACTTCGGCACTGCCATTTTATTCTTATATCCATATTTTTCCATTAACTGCGGTACAATTACTTCCTGGTACATTTTTTTTAGCCGTATAAAATAATACAATCCTTCTTGCGTCGGTATTTCTTTCACTTCAGCAGTTACTTTTTCCTTTCCTGCTTTTTTCTTTTTAGGTTCTGTTTGCTCCGTATCCTTTGTCTTTTTTGGCATATCCTCTGTTCTCCTAATTTGCAATGATCACTTATCATTACAGCATCTCTTCACTGTGTCAGTATAAATGATGAGATGCATTGTTAATTTCATAGTTTTACACTACTCCCCCGCATTTTCTACAGATTCTCACTTTGCTACCATCTTCTAAAAATTTTTTTCCTATTCTTACTGGTTCCTTGCATTCCGGACAGATAATTTTTACATTCGATGCATGTATCGGTGCTTCTTTTTCCAATACTCCCGCTTTAATTTGTTTCCGTGGATTGGCTTTTGTATGTCTTTTTACTAAATTAATTCTTTCCACTATCAGACGTTCTTTTTCCGGAAATACCTTCAACACTTTTCCTGTTTTGCCTCCATCTTTACCAGAAAGTATTTTCACCTGATCATTTTTTTTCACGAATAATTTCATAATTCTTTTTCCTTTCCACTCATTTCCTGCATCTTGTAAATTGAGTTAAAAGTGGTCATTAACAGATTATTATCCATCATATTCTCTGTCACCAAACTTCCGGGGCTAAAGATATTATTTTTAAAAAATTTTTTTCCCTTAATTCTCGTGCTACGGGACCAAACACACGTGTTCCGACAGGATTATTTGTTGCCGGATCAATTAACACTGCTGCATTATCATCAAATCTTATATAGGTACCATCATCTCTTCTTAATTCTTTTCTCGTTCTTACAACTACTGCTTTTACTACCGAACCTTTTTTTTGTTTACTCTCTGGATCTGCTTCTTTGATTGAAGCTGTTATGACATCGCCTATTTCTGCTATATTACCCGTAGAACCCCCTACCGGTAATATACATGATATTCTCCTTGCTCCAGAATTATCTGCAACATTTAATAATGTTCTCATTTTAATCATAGCTGTTCACCTTCACGCAATATTTTAACTACACGCCATCGTTTCAACTTACTTAAGGGACGCGTTTCCATTAATAATACTTTATCCCCTATTAAGCATTTATTTTCTTCATCATGAGCATATACCACTGAACGCTGCAACACTCTCTTCTCAAAAAAAGAATGTTTCTTATGCTCTTTCACTTCTACTACTATGGTTTTAGACATCTTATTTTTTAGAACCACGCCGCGCAATTTTTTTCTATTTCCTCTTTTCGTCTTCATCTGTCACTCCTTGTCTTTTTTTCTCATTGATAACTGTTAACACGCGTGCAATATCTTTTCGTGTTTTATTAATCTTTTCGACATCATCAAGCTGTTTTAAAGCATTTTTTCTTCGCAAATGAAATAATTCTTCTCTTAAATCTTTTTCTTTGATAAAAAGTTCATTAAGTGATAATTCTTTTAGCATTGAAGCTTTCATGAAAAAACCCTCATAAATTTCTACTAACTATTGATGTTTTGCAAGGTAATTTATAGGCAGCTAATTTCAGAGCTTCCCTCGCAAGTGTCCCGTTGACACCGCCTATTTCAAAAATAATTCTACCTGGTTTTACAACAGCGACATATCCAACACGAGGACCTTTTCCTTTTCCCATTCGAGTTTCTGCTGGTTTTTTTGTATAGGCTTTATCAGGAAAAATTCTTATCCAAATTTTGCCGCCTCTTTTCACATGTCTGGTAATTGCAATTCTCGCTGCTTCTATTTGCTGTGCGGTTATCCAGAATGGTTCAAGTGTTTTCAAACCAAAATCACCAAAGGCGAGAGTGGAACCTCTTGTCGCTTTGCCTTTCATCCGGCCTCTTTGATGTTTGAGATATTTAACTTTCTTTGGTTGCAGCATAGTAACTCCTTCTACGCATTGGGAAGCTGGTAGCTCATTCTAAATGTCATAAGACAGCCTACTTCCTTTATTAATCCACACTTTTACTCCAATAACACCGTAGGTAGTACGTGCTTCAGCAAATCCATAATCGATATCAGCTTTTAAAGTATGCAGGGGTAATCTACCAAACAAATACCATTCGGCACGTGCAATTTCTACTCCATTCAACCTGCCTTTGCAACGTATTTTTATACCTTCTGCACCCAATCGTAATGCACTTTCAACTGCTCTTCTCATCGCTCTTCTGAATGCTACGCGTTTTTCCAATTGAAGAGCCACGTTCTCGGCAACAATTTGTGCATCCAATTCAGGCTTGGGAAGCTCTATCACGTTAATGAATACTTCTTTTTGCGTTTGTTTTTCAAATTTCTTTTTCATATCACTAACGTAAGCACCCTTTGGTCCTATCACGAGCACCGGTCGTACTGCTTTTATAAATATCCTGATTTTATTTGCAAGTCTTTCTATTTCGATGGATGATATTCCAGAATGATAGAACTCTTTCTTTATAGCTTTTCTGATTGCAAAATCCTGCAACAAATAAGCACCGTATTCCTTCTTTGCAAACCAGCGAGAATACCATGTTCTGTTAAAACCTAATCTATAACCGTAAGGATGGACTTTCTGTCCCAAATTAAACCTCCAGTTTTATGTCTTTGATAAAAAAACGGATAAATGTGCATGATGTCTTCTGAATCGAAATACCCTTCCCATCGTTCCTGCTCTGAAGCGTTTCCACACTTTTGTCGGTCCTACATCTACAAATATTTTTGAAATGATCAGATTATCTACATCCAGATTCGATTCCTTATTCCGTGCATTCGCTGCTGCTGATAAAATTGCTTTTTCCACAATGCGAGCTCCTTTTTTATTCGTATTCCGCAATATTTGAACAGCCGTAAACACTTCCATTCCTCGTACCATATCCGCTACCAATCGAGCTTTTCGCGGAGATATTCGTACATATTTTATGATTGCTTTACTTACCGTTTCCATTATGCTCACTTCCTATTTCCTGAGTTTAAGTGTTTTATCTGATTTCGTAGGATGTCCTCTAAACGTTCTTGTGGCAGCAAATTCACCTAATTTATGTCCGACCATATTCTCTACCACATATACTGGTATAAATATTTTTCCATTGTGCACACCTATTGTGTGACCAACCATATCAGGAGTAATGGTTGATCTGCGAGACCATGTCTTTATTATCTGTTTTTTACCTGTTTTATTTAATTCATTTATCCTATTTAATAAAGCAGTATCAATAAAAGCTCCCTTTTTGATTGAACGCGGCATCACATTTCTCCTTTTTTATTTTCTTCTCTTCACAATAAATGCAGTTGTTCGTTTATTTTTTCTTGTTTTATAACCTTTTGTTGGTTGACCCCATGGAGTGACCGGGTGTCTTCCTCCTTTTGCTTTACCTTCTCCTCCTCCGTGCGGATGATCTACAGGATTCATTGCAGTACCTCTTACATGCGATTTCCGACCCATTCTCCTATTTCGACCAGCTTTTCCAATTTTAATATTTGCATTATCAGTATTACCTACTTGACCAATAGTAGCATAACATTTTACATTGATGAGACGTATTTCTCCCGACGGCATTCGAACATGAGCATAGGTTCCTTCCTTGGCTAATAATTGAGCAGAACTTCCTGCCGATCGTACTATCTGACCACCTTTGCCTAACTTCAATTCTATATTATGAACAACGGTACCTGTTGGTATTTTCTCTAACGGTAAACAATTTCCCGGTAATATATCCGCTTCCGGACTTGATAAAATGGTACTTCCAACCTTTAAACCTTCAGGCCATAATATATATCTTTTCTCACCATCCTGGTATACCACCAATGCGATAAAAGCTGACCTGTTAGGATCATATTCTACTGAGCGCACTTTTGCTTTAATGCCTACTTTATCTCTCTTGAAATCAATTATTCGATAGCGTCTCTTATGCGCTCCTCCACGCCACCAAATAGTTATTCTTCCTAAATTATTCCTGCCGTCAATTTTCTTTTTTGGAATCAGCAAGGCTTTATGAGGCTTATCGGTGGTTAATTCCTCATACGTTAAGGCAGTTTGAAATCTTCTTCCTGCTGATGTTGCTTTATATTTTTTTATTCCCATCGTTATGCACCTACAGTAAAATCTAACGCTTTTTCTCCTTCTTTTAATTTAACATACGCTTTTTTCCATGATGAAGTAAATCCCTCTCTTCTATATCTGCTTCTTTTTTTACCAGCAATATTAATTATTTTCACCACTTCTACTTTCACTCCGAAAATTTTCTCTACTGCATTTTTTACTTCTAATTTATTTGCTTTTCTATCTACAGAAAAACAATAAATGCGTTCTTCCTGCAATTGTAATGCTTTTTCTGTCAGTATCGGTTTTAATAAAATGCTATATGGTTCTCTCATTTCACCAACATCTCCTGTATTTTTTCAAATGCTGCTTTCGAGAAAAATATTTTTTTGCAATTTACTAAATCATATACATTCAAATAAGAGATCGGTATAAATTTTGCCCTCGGAATATTTCTGACGGCAAGATAAAAATTACTATTTTCCCTGAAATCAACAAATAAAACTTTCTGAATACCTGAAATTAAATTAAACGATTTATAAAATTTTACAGCTTCTTTTGTTTTTGCCTGTTCGAAAATTAACTTATCGATAATACATACATTTCCTTCTTTCAATTTATAGGATAAAATTGAACGGAGCGCACGGATACGTTTTTTTCTCGGGAACGGGTAGGAATAATCACGTGGTTTTGGACCAAAAGTGGTACCACCATGGCGCCAAAGCGGAGAGCGTGTGGAACCAGAACGGGCTCTTCCTGTATGTTTCTGTTTCCATGGTTTCTTTCCTCCACCACTTACTTCACCACGGGTTTTTGTACATGCTGTTCCTCTTCGCTTGCCCGCAAGATAATTATTTATGGCTTCCCATATTAATGCTTTATTAAACTTAGCTTCTGCAATAATATCATTTATTTCCATGTAACCTGCATTCTGATTTTCTAATGTTTTAATTTCCAATTTCATGAGTTTATCCCCGCATTTTCTTATAAAGTATTAGATATGATCCATTATGACCTGGCACGCTACCCTTTACCACTACAAGATTATTTTCTTTATCTATGCTTATTATTTTGATATTTTTCATTGTTACGCGCTCTCCACCCATGCGGCCTCCCATTCTTTGACCTTTATAAACACGGGAGGGATACGATGAAGCGCCTATTGAACCAGGCGTCCTGTGAGTTTTTGAACCATGAGTATCAGGTCCTCCGCCGAAATGATGTCTTTTTACTACACCTTGAAATCCTTTTCCCTTTGAAGTACCTATAATATGAACAATTTCATCTGCCGTGAAAATATCAGCAGCAGTGATCTTATCTCCTATTTTTAGTTTATCTGCATCAATAGCCGGTAATTCGATTAATTTGCGAACGGTAGGTGAGCCTGCTTTATCTAAATGTCCTTTCATGCCTTTTGTAATTCTTTTTGGTGATACTTTTTCAATGAAACCTAATTGCGTTGCAATATAACCATCTTTTTCAATAGATTTCAATTGTGTAATCACGCATGGACCTGCTTGTATAACAGTAACAGGAATCACTTTTCCTTCCGGCGTAAATATTTGACTCATTCCTATTTTTTTTCCTATAAGTCCGCCTATCATTGTCCTTCTTTCCCTTCTCCCGTCGAAGCTTTAATCTCAACATCAACTCCCGCTGGCAAATCCAATCGCAATAATTCTTCTATTGTTTGCGGTGTTGGTGATAAAATATTTATTAATCTTTTATGCGTTCTTATCTCAAATTGTTCACGTGATTTTTTATCTACATGCGGTGATCGCAAAACGGTATATCGTGATATTTTAGTAGGAAGTGGTATTGGTCCTGCTACTTTAGCTCCAGTTCGCTTTGCTATTTGAATAATCTTATTTGCAGATAAATCCAGCATCCGGTAATCGAACGCTTTTAATCTGATTCTA
>MFGW01000190.1:0-2293 GCA_001780385.1 Candidatus Fischerbacteria bacterium RBG_13_37_8
GGCCCATTGCTGATATAGTGTATCAGCATCATGAAAAACTCGATGGCAGTGGTTATCCTTTAGGATTGAAAGGTGATAAAATATTGCTTGAGGCAAGAACATTAGTGTTGGCAAACGTTGTTGAAGCGATGTTATCGGATCGTCCTTATCGCCCAGCCTTGCCCTTGCAGAAGGTGATGGACGAAATAACCAGGCAAAAAGATATCTTATATGATGCCATGGTAGTCGAAGCCTGCATTCAACTTATGCTCAACGAGAACTTTCATCCGTAAAAGCAGGCAGACAGGTGTTCACAAGTTCACACCAAACAACTGATTGTGTATTTTATATATGTTTATTAACAGTTCGTGCATACCAAAAGGCAAAAAAATTATTAGTTAATAAAAGCTGCTATTATAGAATATTCGATTACATTAGATGTTAGCTGTGAACTTGTGAACACCTGTCCGTCTTTACTTGAAAATTTTATTAAATTTTTGTATATTAATAGGGCGAGAAAAAAGGTTTATTATGCAAAAATATCTTTTCGTATTTGATTTTGAGACACCTGCTCAGAGCAAGAATAATGATCTATTTGAATACAATGATAAAGATACCGAGATGGTCTATATTAAAGCTGAGAAAGAGGAACAGGCATTTTTATGGGGAAGAAAAATTGCAGAAAAATATGTCCGGGAGATGTACAATAATCGTTTAATGCCGTACACAGGGGCAGCGCATATTGAAAAAAATGAGACGCAATATGCTCCTGAAATTCTCAAGAAAGTACCAATCGTTCTTTATGGGATGCATCCTGATATTGAAAGCATGCTGCTGAAAAGATATGGGAAAGATCTTGATGAATGGAGAAGCATTATACATGAAAAGGTGTTACAAACAACCAAATCTAATAAGAAATATTATATTATAGCTGCAATTATTATAGCTATTATTATCCTTTTTGCTTTGATTTTTTAGTTGAGACGAAAGGCTAAACTGACTTTATATTTGGCAATCATTCATTTAATCATAAGAGGGAATGTAAATAAATTGCTGCAGGTTATACTTAGTAAGACATAATAAGGAGTTTGTACAATGACGCAACGACATTCAAAGGCATTAATAGAATACACGCCTGAAAGTTTCAGGGAACTGCTTTTTGGTTTTCAGGTAAGTAGGGTAATACTTACTGCATATGAATTAGAGTTATTTACTGCAATAGGATCATCAAGCGTTACATCGAGTCAGGTTGCAAAAAAGACAAGGACCAATGTAAAAGCAACCGAACGGTTAAGGTACTCAATGCCGGTGGTCAGCTTATCATCCAGGAGTTTATTATAGATGAAAACCGAACCATGCCTATTCAAGCCGCGTTCTTTTCGCTGAACATGCTTGTGGGAACGGAAGCCGGCGATACGTATACTGAAAATGAAGTTGCAACATGGATGAAACAAGCCGGATTATCTAGAATAGAGAGAAAAGACACATCCTGGAGTACAACAGTTATTATTGGTCATAAATGTTAGCCAGAAATATTTAGTTACTTTTTCTTTTCAAGTTTCTTAAGTGTATTTTTTGCATTATTATTTTCAGGATTCAATTCAAGTGATTTTTTGTAATATTTTATTGCCAGTTCATCATTTCCATCATTCATGTAAGCTTCGGCAAGACTATCATAAACATTCCAGGATTCTGGATATGCTTCAACATTCAGCTTAAATATCTCTATTGCTTCCTTATTTTGTCCATTACCAAGTAATCTATAGCCGAGTGCATTAAAATCATTTTCGCCAAAATAATAATTATTATTTTCTTCAGCTTTCAATGCATAATATTTTTTAAGTGCTGCTTCAATACCTGATTCATCAATAGTTTGCAGAAGAAAATCAGTTGCTGAATCAAAGAGTTGTTTATAGAAAGCTTCGACATTTCTTGTTTGAAAACGTTGAAGTTCAGCATCGTTATGTCCTAACTCCTTAAGGTAAAGATATTTTTTTTCAAGGGGTACAAGTTTTTGAAGTTCATTCAGGCTAAGATTATCTGTTTTTGCTTTATTTGCCCCTGTCCACAGTTTTACAATATAATCACGCCATAGTGCCAGTCTCTCCTTGTCCCACAAATGTTGATGTCCTGGGATTACCTGGATTACTTCATCCTCACTATCCAGCACCCCATTCAATACCTTGATCCATTTGGGTATATCAAGGACTGGTTGACCTGCAAAAAGCGGCAGCCATCGCCCATCCAGAAAAAGATCACCGGTTAGCAAAAGTCCTTCTCTCGGAATAAAAATGAGCATATCAACGGTGGAATG
>MFGW01000190.1:2311-8707 GCA_001780385.1 Candidatus Fischerbacteria bacterium RBG_13_37_8
CAGTTTCAGTGTCACATCCCCTAAATCAAGCATCATTTGGTCACTAAAAGTAACATCAGGCATTCCACCAATCGCTCCCTCTGAATAATCAGCAATCTGTCGTTTCAATACTTCTATAAAATCCTGTGATTTCAATGCTTCCTTCGAACCTGGTTCCAGTTTTTTCAATCCCTGTTCTTCTTCTTTAAGTGTTTGTTTAAGTCTCTCTGCACGTTGTGGCAAATTATCTCTATCCCTTTTCATTCCTTCCACGCAACCTTCTTGTGCAATTATTGTTGCTTCCGGGAAAACCTGGTTACCGAGAGTATGATCCCAATGTGAATGTGTGTTGATGACATAGACGAAATCCTTTCGCTTCAGTTCTTTTTCTATCATGGTTCTCATTTTTTTCATAGTGCTAGGAAGTCCAGTAGTATCAATTATCACCAATCCTTTCTGTCCTGCTATAACCGTAACATTATTTTCCATGCTTGTTTCTTTTAGCACTAACACCCTTTTACTTAATTTATCAATGGTCACGGGAATATCATTAGCTGCATTAACAACAGAGAATGAAAATAAAACTATAACCAGCAATGCTGACAAGAAACCACCTTTTTTCATGCTTTTCTCCTTAATAAATTAAGATGCATCAAGCAGAAAGAAGTTCAATGAATCAAAAAACCGTAATCAGGGGACAGTGGGCAGAGGGCAGAATGGGGAATGGCATTCTTTGCAAGCTTTGCGAAGCAAAGCGTGGCAATCCTGAATGAACTATCATTATAAATCCCTCGCCAGCGGGACATAATAATACGGATTGCGTTGTCATTATGAGTTTTGCAAAGGAAAACGTAATAATCCCGAACGGACTGTCATTATGAGTTTCGCGCCAGCGGGACGGAATAATCCCTGACGCTCTTTCTTCTATTCCGTCAGGGATTGCTACGTTTGCCTCCGGCAAACTCACAATGACGAGTGTCAGGGAATGATACGCTAGGGGCAGACACGCGGGTCTGCCCCTACAAAGCTCGCAAAGAATACGTGATTGAAAATTAATGCTGAAATGTGATATTGTAATCCATAAAGTAACTTTCAACTTAGATGCAAAAAACTTAGGAGCGTACAGATGAATATGTTGATTACAGGAGTTCCCGGGTGGCTGGGCAACAGATTCCTGGAAGTATTAGTCAAAGGATTTAATGGAGAAGGGACTCCTCAAAATAACAGGATAAGATGTTTAGTCCAAAAGGGAGTCAACACTTCTGAAATTGATAACCTTTTAAAGATTAAAAATATAGAAAAAATAATTGGTGATGTAAGTAATATAGATACTTTAAAAGATGTAGCAAAAGATATAGATTTAGTTTTTCATATTGCAGGAATTATTCATCCTAAGCGCTTGCGTAAGGTACGGAAAATATGCTCAAAGTATCCACCGAAGCAGGAGTAAAAAGATTTATTTATATCAGCAGTAATTCAGTAGCAGGTGTAAATGGACATCGTGCGACACTGATGACAGAAGGGGATGAACCGCACCCCTACTTTCACTATGGTGCAAGCAAATATAAAGCAGAAACCATTGTTCAGCATAATCAAAAATCAGGTAAAATAGAAACAGTTATTTTGCGTCCATGCTGGTTTTATGGACCAAATCAGCCAAAACGACAAACCACATTTTTTACCATGATAAAAAAAGGAAATCCAATAGTATTCGGAAATGGTAACAATCTGAGAAGCCTTAGTTATATTGATGATATTTGCCAGGCTATGTTGCTTGCAGCAGAAAACGAGCATGCAAACGGTCAAACTTATTGGATTGCAGATGAAAAGCCCTATCCGACTATTGAAATATAAAAAACAATTGCGGAATTGCTTGAAGTGAAGAATTTCAAGCCGAGACATCTTACGGATTTTGTCTCAGGAACATTCCGTATCATGGACAGTATCCTGCAAGAACTGGGCATGTATATTAAAGAGGTTCATGTAGCAGGAGAAATGAATAAAGATATTGCCTGTTCAATAGAAAAAGCAAAAAAAGAATTAGGTTTCAAGCCCCTTGGTAATTTGAAAAATGGAATGCTGGCATCAATTGAATGGTGCTGCAATAAAGGCATACCTATATAATATACTATCTGCTAACAATTAAGCGTACTACCCTTTAAAAATATCTTTTGTTAAGGATTTTATTTGCTCAGCCTTGAATGGCTTCTCGATTATGGCATAAATATTGACCGATTCAAGCAATGGCTTTATTTGATTCGCGGGATGCGCAGATAATATAACTATTTGCAATGCTGGCTGTAATTCCTTTATTTTTATTAGTGCATGTATATTTTCTGTTTCATTTATTTGCACATCTATGAAAAGTATCTTGTAATCATTCCGCCTCAGAAATGCATAAGCATCTTCAGTAGTAGCTGCCGTATCAATCACATAGCCTTCTTGTGTCAGTATCCTTTCTAAGGACCAACGTATCAGAACATCATTATCTATAATAAGTATTCTATTCAATATAGCTACTCCATTGCCTTCGAATCAAATTGCATGCCATTATTGTTTCAAATCCCTGAAAATGAATTAATTATCAGATAATAAACATGTTGGACTTTTTCCCGCCTAAAACGTTCATGCAGCAAAATCCCCAAAATGCGCAAGTTATCCCTAAATAGGGTGATATTCCCCAATAGGGGCTTCGCGCCAAATTAGAGAAAACATGCTCGACTAAAATGAAAATTTGTCTTTTTTCATTTTGTGCCTTTAAGGGCGGACACATAGGTCCGCCCCTACACTCTGTGCCTTTATAACTACTCTAGCGTCAATATTGAATTTGCGTGCAAAAGCATGCCATGAACATGCACACCATAAGGACATGCAGTTTCACAATACCCTGCGCAATTTTTGCACTGGTCTGCTTTGTTTCCCTTTAATGCAGCATATTTAACCATCGCTGTTTTTTCTCTTCCCTGCGCTTTAAAATAATGCCTGTACCGCATGATTCTGTTCACAGGTACTTTCTCTGGACATGCTTTTTCACATATGCCGCATGCATGCCGGCAATATAAATCACCACATTCCTTCTCATAAAGAATCAGCGCCTGTTTATCAGGAGAACTGAGCGTAGTTCCTGACAGCGCAACGTATGCTTCAATCTGGTCAAAATTTTTAATGCTGAAGGTGACCGTATGTACATCGGGATGACTTAAAGCAAATCGAATAGCGGCATCGCGCATCTGCTCATATCCATTCAGATTATACTTTTTGCGAAATGCTTCCGTTTCCTCCGCTCTCCTTTTATATAAAGCTACTCTCTTGCGAAGAGCTTCATGAACCTCTTCTTTCTTCGTATCCAATTCATTCACGTATTCATCAAGCTCTATATATTCCAGGAGGGGATTAACTTTCATTAGTGTAGCACCAATATTCTTTTCCTTGAATATCTTGAGTATGTTCTCGCCCATATCATGTTGCAAAAAGTTATACACGAATAACGCTACATCAAAACGTCCATCCTCAGCGGCAGCAGTCATGATTTTTTCCATATCCTTGAACTCTTCATCATACTGCCCGCCATGATTGGAAAGCCCAAGATAACGCACTTTTCCATCTGCTTTCAGTTCTTTCATTGCTGCATGAAATGCTTCCGATTTCACCATTTCTATTGTCGGTGTACCATGTATCATCATGCAATCAATATAATCGGTCTGCAATCGCTCCAGGCATTTTAGGGTACGTTCTTTTAACTCTTTTTTTGTCGCTTCAGGTTTAAAAAATAGTTTACTGGAAATAAAAATAGATTTACGATCATAATCTTTCAAAGCAATACCGATATTTTCTTCTGACTTGCCCCTCAAATATGATTCCCCCGTATCTATATAATTAATGCCATGATCCAGTGCTGCTTTAACAAGAACCGGAGTTGTTAATTCAACGCCCCCGAGTCCTATATCAGATACTTTAAACCCGGTGCGTCCCAGAGTCCGAAATCCTTTTATTTTATTTATCTTCTTTTCTGCTACAGGCTCAGGACTTGTACCTTCCTGTGCTCGCAGTATCCCGGCGCCTACTACTACGGGCAGAGTCCCTATAAAACCACGCCGGCTCATTGCATGTTTCCCGCTTCCGGGAATCTCTTTTTTGTTGACCGTCATTATATACCTCCTATGTAAATTAAGTTCAAGGTTCAAGGTTCAAAGTTCAAGGTTTCCTTGAACTTTGCTGTAGGGGCAGACCAATGTGTCTGCCCTTTTAATAGTTTTGTTCTTATTATTTACTAATATCTCTGGGTGCCCCTTTAGGGACATCGTCGACTCCATGTTCAAATTAATGAAAGCACTTCAATTATTAATTAGACAAACAACTTCGTTTTTTGTTTTAAATCCTCCATTACTTCTGCTATAATACTTTTTTACTAAAAGGAATTACTATGGCAGCTAAAAGCACCTTATATTATGCACTGGTTATTTTTCTCAGTGCGTTTCTTATTTTCCAGGTGCAGCCTATCATCAGTAAATTTATCCTGCCCTGGTTCGGCGGCACACCATCAGTATGGACGGTTTGCATGCTTTTCTTTCAAGTCGCATTATTTGGCGGATATTTGTATGCACACCTTCTCACTTCAAAAAATATCAAGCCTTCGAAACAGACTATCATACATAGCATCATACTTTTCATAGCGGCAGTGCTGGTTGTCACTCGAAATATCTTACCAGGGGATACTATGAAACCTGAAGAAGGAGCTGCACCTCTGCTCCAGATTCTATTCATCCTTATTTTCTCGATAGGACTTCCCTACTTCACGCTTGCTGCTACAAGCCCATTACTGCAATATTGGTATGGCATGGCACATAAAGAAAAGGAACCGTATATATTGTATTCATTTTCGAATATAGGTTCATTATTAGCATTATTGACCTACCCCATAATAGTTGAGCCGATGTTATCTTTGCGCAGACAATCTATCATATGGAGTGTATGTTTTGTTGTGTTTGCGTTGGGGTGTGGCGCTATCATGTGGTTTTCTGCGCGCGGCATGCCGGAAGGCAGCACCGTAGAATCCTCACTTCCCGAGCAACCTGGAGGGAAAAAAAGTAAAAAAGCGAAACGCGCAACCAAAAAGAAAAGTGAAAGTGATGCTGAAGACGCTAAAAGAAAAAAAGATCATGAAATGCTGCAAGTGCCTGTCTCCTCAGGTGCATTTCAAATATTCTGCTGGATAGTACTTCCCATGGTAGCATCAATGCTCCTGCTGGCTGTCACCAATAAATTATGCATTGATATTGCCAGCGGACCATTTTTCTGGATATTACCATTGAGTATCTATTTGCTTACGTTTATTCTAACTTTCACTGGCTGGCGTTTTATTTATTACCGGCCATTATTTTTTATTGTGCTGGTACTCGGTTCCACAGCAATTTTTTATGATCTGCTCTACCCTCACAATAATCCTTTCACACGTCAAATTTTAATCTACAGCATTGTGATTTATTGCGGTTGCACTGCTGCGCATGGTGAATTATACCGTGTGCGGCCGCCATGCGAGCAATTGACCAAGTACTATTTATTAATTTCAGCAGGAGGTGCATTGGGCGGAATATTTGTTGCTATAATTGCGCCGGTGATCTTTGCCGATTATTTTGAACTACATCTTTCTATAATCGCTATCATGGCATTACTTATTATGCGAGCATACTATGACACTTTTCGTCATTTGAAGCCGGTCAAACGTTATATTGGCTTAGGATTTCCGGTTGCAATAACTTTGGTTGTTGCAGGTGCATTTATCTATCAGGCAGATTTCAACATCAGGAGAACCACTGAAATTCGCCGGAATTTCTTTGGCGTAATACGTGTGAATGAATTATATCCTGATCAGCCGTTAAAGCATCAATTCCGTTTAATGCATGGCAATACCGAACATGGTGCGCAATTTGTTGATCCATCACGCAGGGCAGAACCGACTTTATATTTTTCAAAACTCAGCGGTATTGGAGTAGCATTAGCCGAATATCCGCGCTCCTCAAACATGAATGTCGGAGTCATAGGATTAGGCATCGGTAGTATTGCATTGTACGCTCAGCAAGGTGACTGGTATCGCTATTACGAAATTGATCCTGATATTGCTGAGGTTGCGGAAAAATCGCCTTATTTTTCCTGCATAGAAATAGCACGTCAGCGCGGTGCAACCGTGGATATTATTCTCGGTGATGCACGGCTCTCGATGGAACGTGAGGTTGCCTCCGGACAAGAACATCTCTATGATATCCTTGCCCTGGACGCGTTCAGCAGTGATGCTATACCAGTGCATCTGCTGACAAAAGAAGCATTCGGTATTTACTTCCGTCTGTTGAAAAAGGATGGTATTCTCGCCGCTCATATAACAAACCGCAATGTTGATTTGTCCCCCGTTATCCTTGCAAT
>MFGW01000190.1:8727-9565 GCA_001780385.1 Candidatus Fischerbacteria bacterium RBG_13_37_8
AGCCTATTTTTTTGATGAGCAATTATATTCCGGAACAGGAGATATATTTATCTCGTTGGATTTTATTGACTAATAATCCGGAATTTGTAAAAAGCCGCTATACAGGTAATATACCCGTACCTATGGAAAAAAGACTCAAACAAATATGGACAGACGATTTCACTAATCTCTGGAGTCTCCTCAAAAAAAGACAATAGAATTAAACCACCAGAAGAGGGACTGGGGACTAGGGAATGGGGAATGGGTCCCTAATCCCTGGCTTAACTTTTATTCCAAAAGGAATAGTGTGGTATGAATAGATGGAAAGTAGTTGCAGGTTCACTCCTGATTCAATTAAGCAACGGCGGATTATATGCATGGTCTGTATTTACGCCATATCTCACCGGTCAAACACCAGACGGTTTTACTCAATTCAATTTCACATCGACAGAAACACAGGTGATTTTTTCCACTGCACTTGCTGCATTTGCGCTGGTTATGATTTTTGCGGGACACCTTCAAGTGACGATAGGTCCACGCGTGGTCAGTATGGCAGGCGGTCTCATACTTGCTTCAGGATATATTTTAGCAGGTCTTTTTGGCACCAGTTTCTTTATGCAATTACTCACTATTGGATTACTGGGTGGCGCTGGTATCGGACTCACCTACGGATGTCCCATAGCAGTCGGAATGCACTGGTTTCCGGATAAAAAAGGTACTATCACGGGGATAGTCATAGCAGGATTTGGCTTCGGTGCTATGATATGGGTAAAAGTAGCCGGTTCATGGGGAAACCTGATTGATAATTACGGTGTGCTGAATGTATTTCTTATATTCGGCATTATTTACGGCATAACGA
>MFGW01000191.1:0-4505 GCA_001780385.1 Candidatus Fischerbacteria bacterium RBG_13_37_8
TCATTCCATTACCCCTTGTAATGGACATGCTTGATGAAAATCCTACTACAGAAGCAGCTTTGAAGAAATTCCGAGACGTTTAATTATCTGAATTGAAATACGCAAAAGAGTTTATTGATGATATTAATTCTGACCTTATAATGTTTGAAAAAATTCTTGATTCCTTGCACGAATTAAAACTTGTGAAAAATGATCCTAAGACTAATTGCTTACTACAAAATTTAAGATTACAGTTTGGAAAAGAACCAAAAAGAAAAATCGTTATTTTTTCAGAATATGTCGACACAGTAAAATATCTTGAGCCATATCTTGAAAAGCTTTTTGAGGGCAGGATATTGATCATTGCGGGCGATTTATCTGCAAGCAAATTAGATGCAATTTATAAAAATAATAAATAAACATCCTGAGCTTATTCATGCATTGAGCAAATTTCCGCCAAGAGTTAAAGTAGCAAAAGAATTTGAAGAAAATGAGCTCCTGGTATTTATAAAAAAAGGAAGACTATATATTCATTGTGCCAAATATGATCAGAATGAGAAGCCAGTATTTTTACAAACAACCTTTGAAGAAGCGTTCAATCGAATCGCATGCCTGCATGAAGAAAAATCATTAAAACTAAGCCAGAAATTCTGGGGTATTTATGAAGAAATTAAAAATTTTAGAGAATTCCGTTTAGCACCTCGAAGCGAAAGAAGTTTGGAACAACAGGCAATAAATAATCTAAAAACATTTCTTAACCGAATTCAAGATGACAGAATATTTGAATATAAAGATTTTCTTAAAACATTGCTTGAAGATATTCTGGACTTTGGAACATTGCCTGATTTTACGCTCAGGCGCATAGCTAATCTACAAAATAACAATGAGAAAAATATTGAAAGATCAATCAGTGAAATTAAAGCATTAAAAGACGAGCTTGGTGAAAATTATTTAGAACAAGAAAAATCAAAGCAAAAAGATTTATCCAAAGAAATTATTGTTGCTATCGAAAATCAAAAATTATGAATGCAAAAGATATTTTACAATCAATAATTATTGAGTTTGATATGCAAGAGTTTATCAAATTTTTCCGCGCTAAAAATGATAAGTTGAGGTATCCTTATGAATCACTTGTTTATAAAGAGGTTGAAGACGATTTTAAAGAGGGTAGACAATTAGCTGAAGGTCAACTTGATGATGGAGAACTTATTATCTGCTCATTTTTAAGTAAGAAACATCTTGCAGAGCGTTCCGGTAAAAAAGCACAATATAACCTTGGAAAAAAAATATTAAAAGAACGACAGGCAGATGCAGGAATATTCATTTTCTATGACGAAAGCGGTAATTTTAGATTTTCTCTTATTTATCCTGAATATACTGGTACAAAAAGGCAGTGGAGTTATTTCAAAAGATTCACCTACTTTGTGAGCTCCGAACGCACAAATAAAACATTTCTTCAGCAAATTGGCGAAGGAGGTTTTTCTTCAATTCAAAAAATCAAAGAGGCATTTTCCGTTGAACCTGTTACAAAGCAATTCTATGGAGAACTGCAAAGTTGGTATTTCTGGGCGATGGATAAGATCAAATTCCCGGGTGATTATAAATACAGCACGGATGCAACAAAAGATAAAGATATACGCAATGCAACAAATCTCATTCGTTTAATCACAAGGATTATCTTCATCTGGTTTTTAAAAGAAAAGTGCTTAATCCCTTCAGATTTATTCTCAAAGGAAAAACTTGAGAAAATAGTTAAGGACTTTATGAAGGGCAAAAATGCATCTAACTTTTACAATGCTATTCTGCAAAATCTCTTCTTTGGCACATTGAACCAAAAAATGGATGAAAGGAGATTTACGCAGGAAAGCATTTTTCAAATAAATAAAAAAGAATATGGTGTTAAAAATCTCTATCGTTATACCCATAAATTCTTAATAAGCAAAGACGAGGTCTTAAAAGTCTTTAAGAATATTCCTTTCTTAAATGGAGGATTATTTGATTGCCTTGATAAAGGAGATGAAAAAGGAAAAGTGATTTATGTTGATGGCTTTTCGAGAAATCTGACGAAGCAGTCAAGCATTCCCGACTATCTGTTCTTTCAGCAGGAAGTTGAAAGAGTTGATCTCTCGCAATATCAACTTGGCTCAAGCAGAACTGTCAGAGGATTGATAGAAATTCTGAATAGCTATAGCTTTACTATTGATGAAAACACGCCGGTTGACCAGGAAATAGCCTTAGATCCAGAACTGCTCGGAAAAGTATTTGAAAATTTGCTTGCTTCATATAATCCAGAGACAGCAACCACAGCGAGAAAAACAACAGGGAGCTATTACACTCCGCGCGAGATTGTGGACTATATGGTTGAAGCAAGCCTGTTTGAATACCTGAAAGGAAAACTTCCTGAAACCGATGAAGAAAAGATCCGAACACTGCTGTCTTATTCAGACGACATTCCAATATTTTCTGAAAATGAAAAACAACAGTTAATTTCAGCAATTGATAACATCAAAATTCTTGATCCTGCTTGCGGCTCAGGCGCTTTTCCAATGGGTATACTTCACAAACTCGTCCTTGCTCTTCAGAGGTTAGATCCTGAAAACAAAAACTGGTATGAATTACAAAGGCAAAAAGCGATCAAAGATTCCGCAGAGGTCTTTAAACAAAGCGATAAATACCAAAGAGACGAGATGCTGAAAGAAATAAATGAAACATTTGACGAAAGCATTAACTATCCTGATTATGCTCGCAAATTGTATTTGATTGAAAATTGCATATACGGAGTCGATATTCAGCCTATTGCAATCCAAATTTCAAAACTGCGATTCTTTATCTCTCTTGTTTTAGACCAGAAGGTCGATCAAAGCAAAGAAAATTTCGGCAATTAAAAAAGAAAAGCCGAAGACAGATACATCTGATCTGGAGCTCGAGATTGACAAATTAGTGTATCAATTATTAGAATTGACTGATGATGAAATAAAAATAATTGAAGGTGTTGCAGAATGAAAACATTAGAATTATTTTCAAAAAACATATTATCAATTCCACTTCAAACCACCTGGTACTTAACGGATATAAGTTATATGCAGGGATTACAGGAATTATATAAAAAGCAAGTTCTCCAGAAACTGAAAGCGCTGCGTGAACATGCGATAATTGAAAGTGCAGTATCATCAAACCGCATTGAAGGTATTGAGATTGATAAATCTCGAATAGGTACTTTGGTTTTTGGGAAACCAACATTCCGTGACAGGAATGAAGAAGAAGTAGCTGGATACAGGGATGCCTTGAATCTTATCCATATTAAAACAACAAAACTATCAATTTCAGAGAAAACATTATTTCAGTTACACCGCTTTTGTCGTGGAGATATATGGGATGCAGGCAAATACAAAGAGAAAGATGTAGATATTATCCAAAAATATTCAAATGGCAGCACGCGTATACGTTTTAAAACAACATCACCTGATAAAACGCCAATGATGATAAAACAGATAATATCATTTTGGCAGGAAGGCATGCATGGAAGATGGATACATCCGCTTATTCTCATAGGCGCATTGAATCTTGATTTTTTATGTATTCATCCATTCAGGGATGGCAATGGCCGTGTATCACGATTATTGCTTTTATTAAACTGTTACCACATTGGAATTGACGTGGGGAGATACATCAGCATTGAACGCTTGATAGAAAATAATAAAGAAAGATACTATGAGACACTTGAGGAAAGTTCTTTTAAGTGGCATGAAGGAAAACATAATCCCTGGGCATACATTAATTTTCTGTTATTTATAATAAATTCAGCATATAAAGAATTTAAAGAACGTACTGCCATTGTCAAGGAATCAAGAGGAACAAAGACAGAAATCGTGTATTCTGTTGTAAAAAAGCAAAAATTACCATTTGCAATTGCTGATATTAAAAAGCAATGTCCCGGCGTAAGCGCTGACATGATTAGACACTTATTGAAGCAATTAAAAAGAGACGGGAAAGTAAAATGTCTTGGGCGAGGTAAATATGCTCAGTGCGAAAATGTTTAATCAGGTAATAAGATTTAATTAGGTAATTTAATAGGTAATACATATGCAGGTAAAAGTTAAAGCATGCTAAAAACTTGTTGATTCCGCCAGCTTATAATAGCTTTGCATTATGTGTTCTCTCGCAACGGCGAATAAGTTTTTAATTTTTTCAAATGATGGAGGGGGGTCCTGTTTGAACTTGCTTGCAATTAATGAACAATGCATCAGAGATTCCCCATTATAATATTGATTCCAAGTGTGTAGATATGTCTGTTGACTGCTATCAGTGATATTGTTATAGTACTGAACTATGTATGCATTAAAGCGCATTGTTGCCTACATAATAGATTATACATTAATCATGATCGCATTCGCTTTTATTATGCCTCTGCTTTATGCATTGCTGCCCAAAACCGAGGAAGCAAATCCTTACTTTTCCGTTCTTGGTTTTGCTTTCAGTGGTTTATCAATGGCATTGCCGGTGGTAGTGTATGGCATAATGGTCGG
>MFGW01000191.1:4512-6186 GCA_001780385.1 Candidatus Fischerbacteria bacterium RBG_13_37_8
GGCCGCACACCGGGCAAACTCATTATGTTTTTGAAAGTACAGACGCGTAGTGGTCAACTGCCCGGTATTCCGCATGGTATCCTGCGTGAAATTATTAAGTTAATATCGCTCTGGTGTTTTTTCTGCTTGATATGGGCGTTGTTTGGAATAGTAACCAGGGAGAGCGCATTTTATGATGATTGGCTTGGTTTTGAAGTTGAAGATTTGAGGCCATGGGGCTTAACCGAAACACAAAAAAACTGGCGCAAACAAATGAAAAACCAACAATAAGCTTAAGCGCGTCTAATGTATGTTGACAGGAATATCCGTTGGAGGAAATGTGAATCTACGTAACTATAAAATATATGCGCAGAGCATGTGCGCAGTTGCACTATGCATTTTCTTTGCCGCTGCAATGCCGGCATATGCTGAAGAATCTACTGAGCACCACATCAAGGCGCCTGTGGCTGATAAAATAAAGAAAGAATTAACGATTCATAGTGACACACGAATTGATTATTACTATTGGCTCAACGAACGTGATAATCCTGAGGTAATCAAGTATCTCACCGCAGAAAATGAGTATACAACTGCCATGCTGAAAGATACGGAACCGTTGCAGAAAAAATTGTATGATGAGATTGTGGGAAGGATCAAGCAAACAGATATGGAAGTACCATACCTTGAGAACGGCTACTACTACTATAAACGTTTTGAGAAGGGGAAGGAATATCCCATCTATTGCCGCAAAAAAGGTTCACTGAAAGCTCGCGAAGAAATAATACTTAATGTTAATAAAATGGCGCAAGGTTATGATTATTACAATGTATCTGATGTATATGTAAGTCCAAACAATACGATTCTTGCCTATGGTGTTGATACCGTCAGCAGAAGAAAATACACTATTTATTTCAAAAACCTGACAACAGGCAAACTTCTTAAAGATGCACTTGTAAATACGTCGGGTAATACTGCATGGGCAAATGATAACAAAACGGTATTTTATGAAATCAAAGATGAGGTAACATTACGTCCTTTTAAAATCTACAGACATGTTCTCGGCACAGATCAATCTACAGATAAGCTGGTATTTCATGAAAAAGATGAAGCATACAATATTATGGTATTTAAAACCAGGTCACAGAAATACCTGATCATTGCGGCAGACAGCACGCTTTCCACAGAATATCGTTTTTTAGATGCCAGCACACCCGATAAAGAATTCATTATCTTTCAGCCGCGTGAAAAAGAACTGGAATATCATATCGATCATGTCAACGATACATTCTATATTCGCACAAATTTGAATGCAAAGAATTTCCGGTTAATGAAGACCTCGGTCACAAGTACCGGCAAGGATAATTGGATTGAAGTAGTGCCGCACCGTGATGACGTCTTACTTGACGGATTTGAACTGTTCAATAATTTCATAGTACTGGATGAGATGAAGGATGGACTCAAGCAATTCCGCGTGATGGACCTTGCTAAGGATATGGATTATTATATTGATTTTGGTGAAGAGACCTACATGGCATATTTTGATGAGAACCGTGTCATGGATACGAACGTACTGCGATTTGTGTACAGTTCGCTTACCACGCCCGAATCAACGTACGATTATGATATGAGCATGCATAAGAAGATTTTGCTCAAGCGCGAGGAGGTTACTCGGCGGATTTAATTCGGATAATTATC
>MFGW01000191.1:6241-8903 GCA_001780385.1 Candidatus Fischerbacteria bacterium RBG_13_37_8
CGTGTACCGAAAAGGAATAAAAAAGGATGGCAGCAATCCACTGCTATTGTATGGTTACGGTTCATACGGATTCAGCATGTCAGCATATTTCAGGTCTGACCGACTCAGTTTGCTGGACCGAGGATTCATCTATGCTATTGCGCATATTCGCGGTGGCTCAGAAATGGGCAGGCAGTGGTATGAGAATGGTAAACTATTGAAGAAAAAAAATACCTTCACTGATTTTATTGATTGTGCAGAGTATTTAATTGCACAAAAGTACACATCACCCGAGCGGTTATTCATCAGGGGTGGAAGTGCCGGCGGGTTGTTAATTGGCGCGGTGGTGAATATGCAACCCGAGTTATTCAAAGGTGCCATAGCAGGCGTACCTTTTGTAGATGTAATCACTACCATGCTCGATGACAGTATCCCGCTCACCACGAATGAGTTTGATGAATGGGGTAATCCAAATCAGAAGGAATACTACGACTACATGTTATCCTATTCACCCTATGATAATGTAGAGGCGAAAATGTACCCGAATCTTCTTGTCACAACTGGCTTGCATGATTCACAAGTGCAATACTTCGAGCCAGCCAAGTGGGTTGCGAAATTGCGCGCATTAAAAACGGATGATAATTTGCTGCTGCTGCATACGAACATGGAAGCAGGGCATGGCGGGCAATCCGGCCGTTTCCGCAGGCACAAGGAGACAGCGCTGGAATATGCATTTTTGCTGACATTAGCGAAATAGGGAATGGGCAATGGGGAGAGTACCTCATATAGTCCGACAGGGATTATTTCGTTCAGCTAATGCGGAACTCATAATGACAAAGCATTAGGATTTGCTTCGCACCCCTTCGGGATACTCGCAAAGAAACTTTTGACTTGTTCGAGATAATGCTCAGATGGTTGGATATGCGTTCCTATTCCCTATTTCTTGACTAAGTTAAGGACTAAGGTTATAATAAATAATGAGGTGATATATTATGGCAACAAAAGTAAATATTCATGAAGCAAAAACTCAATTCTCACGATTGATTGCACGCATGAGTAACGGGGAAGAAATTATTATTACAAAAGCCGGTAAACCAATAGCGCGACTTGTACCGATTACTAAAAAACCAAAAGACCGCATTCCCGGAAGCGCTAAAGGCAAAATAATGATCAGAAAAGATTTTGATGTTTCATTGCCTGATTCACTACAGAAGGAGTTTGAATCATGAATGCAATATTAGACACTCATATATTTCTTTGGTGGATTACTGATGATCCTAAATTATCTATAGCGACACGTGAAATTATCAAGGATGCAAGAAATGAACTTTTTTTTAGTGCAGCATCCGCATGGGAAATTAGCATTAAAGCATCACTTGGCCGCATTCAATTACCGCGCAAACCCGGACTTTTTATTACAGAGCATCTCGATAAAAATTCAATTTTAGCTTTACCCATTCTCTTTAGTCATGCTCTGCATGTTTACAATCTCCCTATGCATCACACTGATCCTTTTGATAGAATGATCATAGCGCAAGCCCAGCTTGAGAATTTGACTATTATCACTGCTGATCCTCAATTTTCCGCTTATAATGTAAAGATAAAGTACTGAATAAACAAGCGAATAAACGAACAAAAGCATTTCATACTTTAACAAAAAGCTATCTGCTGAACGAAATGAACTTGTTCTGCGTTATAGTATTAGTAGGAGTTATGAATGATACAAATCAGTCAGCGTGAAACGGAACAAAGCGAGCATAAGATTTGCAACCACTTGAGTCCTTGACTCCTCGAATCCTTGACCCCTTATTTTTTAGGAGCTAAGAAATGAATATTGGTTATATTGAACCATTGAAGAAAGCCTGGGAAAGAATGAAACAGGCATTATTCAAACCATTTAATATTGGCAAATGGTTTGTTCTTGGATTTTCTGCATGGCTTGCCGGACTACTCGGAAACATGCAGGGATTTAGTTATAGAGGCGGTGATCATAATCATTATTTCAAAGCTGAACGTCCGGAAGAATTATTTGCTATGCCTGCAAGAGCATGGCAATGGCTGCTTGAACATTCCGTTTGGATATTCGTTGGTGTGATAGCGTTTATAGTCATTATTGGAATAATTGTTTTGCTTCTCTGGCTCAGCTCAAGAGGTAAATTCATTTTTCTTGATAATGTTGTTCATAACAGGGCTGAAATAAAACATCCATGGCGACAATATGCGCGATTGGGCGATTCATTATTTTTATGGCGGCTGGTATTTGGTCTGATATGTGCTGTGATCATGATCATTATCGTCGGTTTATTTATTCTTTGGGGAATAAGAATTTTTCCTGCTCAGCATTTTGTGCCAACTCATGCTTTATTCATATTATCGATATTTCTTGTGATTTTTCTTCTGGTAATGTGCATCGTTTTTATAACACTAATGCTCGAGAATTTTATAGTGCCCATCATGTACCGTTATAATTTAAGAGCAACGGAAGCATGGAATAAATTCCTGCCGCTGATGTTCCGCAATTTTGGCTGGTTCTTACTTTATTGTTTATTCCTATTAGCATTTGCGATAATTGTGGGTATGAGTATAGCTGTTGCGGGTTGCTGTACCTGTTGCATTGGATTTGTTTTGTTGATAATTCCCTATATCGGCACGGTACTGCTGTTGCCCATTCTATACACGTATC
>MFGW01000191.1:8953-9344 GCA_001780385.1 Candidatus Fischerbacteria bacterium RBG_13_37_8
TAGCATCCTTTGCGAGCATTTGTAGGGGCGGACCAATGCGTCTGCCCTGACGCACCAATCCCGCCCTTTTGTCATTGTGAGTTTGCTTGAGGCAAACGTAACAATCCCTTACGGATGATAAAAAGCATAGTCCCTTACGGATTATTACGCATTCCTGACGGAATGCTCATAATGACATCGCACCAGGGATTATTACGTCCCGCTGACTCGGGACTCATAATGACATTTCGTGAGGGATTGCACAAGGGCAGACACATTGGTCTGCCCCTACAAATATTCTTCCCCATTCCCTATCTTTGCCATTCAATGCCGCTTTGTGTTACAATAGTGAGTTTAAGGAGAAGTATTATGCGTGCAAAAAATACAGTGAACATCATATCAATTTTAGCAA
>MFGW01000191.1:9420-9633 GCA_001780385.1 Candidatus Fischerbacteria bacterium RBG_13_37_8
TGAGACTGTGGATAATGCGGGATTCCCGCTCGGATGGAAAATAGAACCAGACGGCATAGTTTCCGGCAATGCTGTGCAATCAGATGCAAGCATGAATCATTCCGGCAGCCGGAGTGTGCTCATCAACAATGCAAAACCAGCTTCCTCCACACTTACTTCCGAAGCAGTGACACTCAAAGTCGGGCATCTGTATCGATTACGCGGGTGGATTAA
>MFGW01000191.1:9703-9780 GCA_001780385.1 Candidatus Fischerbacteria bacterium RBG_13_37_8
CCGAAACGGTGCATTGGTTTGGTCCTGCCTACCGTTTTGATGATCGCGGCTGGATATTCATGCATATCGAAGGCGAG
>MFGW01000191.1:9816-10639 GCA_001780385.1 Candidatus Fischerbacteria bacterium RBG_13_37_8
GCTGATGAAATTGTGGCGTACATGGATAAATTAGCATTCATGGCTAATGAGAAAGACCCGGAAAAAGGATGGGAAGACACACGTTTCGCCTGCGATGCATTGATGCTGCGAAAATTCGACCGCGAATTTCTTGAAGAAATGAAAGGAATAGCAGACGGCGCTGCGAAAGCAGGAGCGAAGTTCGAGGGACGTCCTTTGAATTTCGTGGACATAGTAACATTGAACGCCGTTATTGATCTCGGGCAGATACATAGCGCCATGCGTATCACACCGCACGAATTGAGTGGGATCAGTTTCCGATCTCAAGAGGATGAATTAACCATGCCGGAACGTTTGCATAAATGCTCCGGTTTCGTAGCTACTGGTCCTGCTACCAGTAACGGGCGTTTCGTCTTTGGACAATTATTCATGTGGCACGGTTACACGGGCGTTCATTTTACTGTAATTCTCGATATTCAACCCACACAGGGTAACCGCCTGGTCTATGAAACATTTCCCGGCGGCATTCATTCCGGCACCGATATCTACATTAATTCCAAGGGAATTACCATCGGCGAAACCACTACTTATCAGACACCATTTAATATTGACGGCACTCCGCAGTCCAGCCGAATTCGTAAGGCAGCACAATATGCAAACAACATCGACGATGTGGTTAATATACTGAAGGAAAAGAATAACGGAATGTACACCAATGACTGGCTTATTGCCGATGCCAAGACTGATGAAGTAGCGATATACTTGCTCGGCACTTACACCGGGAAATTATGGCGCAGTTCAGTCAGCGATTACCCGGCTGCAACCGAAGGATTCTTCTGGAGCA
>MFGW01000191.1:10681-16024 GCA_001780385.1 Candidatus Fischerbacteria bacterium RBG_13_37_8
CAAACCCGGACAATGCTCCTTATGATTTCATCTTCACACCCTGGAACCGCGATCTCGTATTCGTCGATTTTTACCAGAACTATAAAGGAAAGATAGATGCAATCGCAGGAGTAAACCTATGGGCAAGTTCTCCTATGAATCGTTCGCATGCATGCGACGGCAAAATAACCACCGGCGAAATGGCTGACAACATGGTTTTTCTCGCACATTTTGGCAAGGTGACACTGCGTGAGAAATTCCCCGGAACGGGTGGGCGCATTATGCCGGATTGGCCGGATGCACTTCCGCATCTGACACTCGGTTATTCCACTGCCAGCCCAATATTTATTACCGAAAAATTGAAAGCCGCGCATGAGAAAAGCAGCAAAACAGAAACAGATCGTACTGCGGGTGAAGGCAACTTTGATGCTATCCAAAATATGCTGACGTACGATAAGAAACTGCTCTGGTACAATACTGCATATCCTGCCTCAAATGAAGATAACTGGTTCATAAGCGGCACTGCTACCTACTGGCGTATCCTCGATAGTATGCCGTCAGAACCGAAAGAAGCTACAGCGCATCTGAAAGATTCACTCACCGACCTGAATTACCGCTACCTCTACACCACAGCGCATGAAGAAGATGTAGCTCCTCTCAAAGTACAGCGTGTCTATAATGCCTACGGTCATTACCAGTACCCAAAAATTAAAGGAACGTTCCTCTTGCATCAATTACGCTTGCTTCTGGGTAACGAAACCTTCTCAAAAATTATGAATACTGTCCATAACCGCTTTACAAATAAAGAAATTACCACCCCTGATTTCATAAACACGGTCAATGAAATATCCAGCAAAAAACTTGATGCATTTATCCTGCAATGGCTTGACAGAACTGGATTACCAGCATTGAAGCCGAATGTCAAAATAAAACAATCCGGAACCGGATGGGCAGTGCATCTTGAAGTAACACAACCTGCTCCCGCCTATCACCTGTTCACATCAGTAAGTATCGAAACAGCTAAGAAAACTTACTTCAAACCAGTCGAAATAAAATCCGAAAAAAATACATTCACTTTCACCTTCCCGGATAAACCGGATAGAATTTTCTTTAATCCGCTCAGTGATGTACCTGTGCTACTCGATAATTACTATACATTCAGCAATATCCTCGATGATTTTCATAATGCGCTGATTGTGTATGGCACGGCACATCAGATCGAAGCAAATCATACTCTGGCACTGCGGTTTCAGACGACACTGGCAGACGCTTATACGGAAATTCTCATTCCCGTGAAAAAAGATAGCGAAGTTACTGCTGAAGAAGCAGCTTCAAGTGACCTTATTCTTATCGGTCACCCGTCCGATAACAGTCTGATAAAAGCATTGAGTGATAAACTGCCGGTCAGCTTTGCGCATAACATGTTTCGCTTCGATGAAAAAACCTATGCATCATCAGATGACGGCATGTATTTGACTCTGCCGAATCCTTTGAATCCGAACAGGGCGCTTTACCTGGTTGTTTCCAACAGCGCTATGCAGCTCTATCACATGACGAAAAAATTCCAGAGACTCCCAAATTACGCAATATTCAAAGGAGAAAAGGTAACCGAAAAAGGGTATCAAACAATGCCAGCTCTGTAAATGAACAAACAATGAAAATTAGCGTCAAAAGAATAGTGGGTCATCGCGCAACCCTTCCCAAGGGAAGTGGAACGATGAGCTAGTAATTAACCTGAGCAAACAGGAGTTTGCAATGAAAATATTATGGAACATCGCAATATGCATGCTGTTCTGCGGTATTTTATTTGCGCAGGAAGCACCCGAATTTGGGGGCACTATTAGAGTCGCCACATCAGCAGATATCTCTACTGTCTACCCATGGGAAATGACTGACACAGAGACCATGATGGTCTTCCAGAATGTCTATGAACCACTGATACGACTGAAAAAACATTCTGCCGATATGGAACCAGCTCTTGCCACTCACTGGGAAGTATCAAAAGATTTTAAAAAATGGACATTTCACCTGCGAAAAAATGTGAAATTTCATGATGGCAGCCCATTCAATGCTAATTCCGTCATCGATTCATTAAGCTTAAAGAAAAATCTACCCGCTAAAATGAAAAAAATAGATAATTCCACGATAGTTTTTGAATTGGAAAAACCAGACGCAGCATTCGCTATCACTATTTCAATTGAATATCATAGCATTGTCGGTCCTCCTACTATTAAATGTTACAAGGAAAAATGCGAAAATCCCGTGGCTGTGGGAACAGGTCCCTACACTTTTTATAAATGGGAGCCGACTAAACAAGTCATACTTCGTGCCAATGAAAATTACTGGGGAGGGCGTCCGTTTATTGATGAAGCAATTTTTATCCCCTTTAAAATAAACAGTGAATTAATGAAAGCGCTTAAAAATAAAACAATTGATCTTGCACAAAATATTTTACCAAGCAACATTGCTGAAGTTAGAAAAACACCTAATCTTAATTTCCAATCAATACCGGCTATGAGTGTAGGCTATCTTGCAATGAATGCCGAAAAAGCGCCCTTTGATAATTCAAAAGTCAGGATTGCAGTAAGTTATGCAATAAATAAGAAGGAACTGGTCAATAAATATTTTTATGGCAGACAGGCTGCTCTTGTAGCAAAAAGCTGCCTCCCAATCAGCATGTTTGGCTATCATGCAGATCTTGAGGAACGGGCATATGATCCGGCAAAAGCAAAAGCATTGCTGAAAGAAGCAGGGTATCCAAATGGTTTCGAGACAACACTATTGCCTCCTCCTGTTGCACGTCCTTATATGCCCGAACCACTTAAAATGGCTGAGGACGTTAAAAAATACCTCGCAGACGTGGGAATTAAAGCAACTATCGTAAATTCTAAATCATTCAGCACATTTCTCGATGTCGGTTATAAGGGCGATTACGACATGATGCTGTTCGGCTGGATCGCTGATACCATCGACCCTAATGATTTCCTGACTTCACTTTTGAGCAAAGCAGCTATTGGAACCTCTAATACTACAAGATGGTCTCATCCGCAATTCGAATACATGCTTGAAACTGCACGAAACCAAAGCATATCAGCTCGCGTTAAAACTTACCAGGAAGCTCAGATACTCTTCAATAACGAAATGCCCTTTATACCACTTGTTTACGCTATGCAACTCGCAACCTGGAATGACCGCGTAAAAGGATATAAACTACATCCCGCTACACGTTTCTACCTGCAAAATATCTGGATCTCGGAATAAGCTACCTCACAGGAAAAAATAAATGCAAAGGTCAAGATTGGAGCTGAGAAAAGATTTGGCCATTCCATCTTCCTTAACCTCAACCTCAACCTTTACCTTTACCTCAATTATTTAAATGCACATAGTCACCCTTCTATTCATAGCAATAGGACTTTCCATGGATGCAGTAGCTGTTTCATTAAGCGGTGGAATAACCTTGCGGCATTCTTTAAAAATCAAGCATGCGCTGTATCTTGGAATGTGGTTCGGGGGATTTCAGATGCTGATGCCCATTCTCGGCTGGCTCGTTGGGAATGCAATCGCAGAACTCATATCCAGCATTGATCATTGGATCGCATTCGGCTTACTTGCCGCTATCGGAATTAAAATGATTATCGAATCACGCAAAATGCTTCATGACAAAAAACCTATCGTCAATTTCAAATTCTCTACAATGCTCCTGCTCGCCATCGCCACAAGTATTGATGCCTTCGCCGTTGGTTTAAGTATTTCTCTCATTCAATATTCTATTGTTCTTTCAATAATTATTATAGGTGCAACAACATTTCTGCTTTCTTTTCTTGCCGCATTGACCGGCAAGAAAGCAGGTCGTTATTTTGGCGGCGAAGCAGAACTTGCCGGCGGTCTCATCCTCATCACCATCGGCATCAAAATACTGCTTACCCATCTCTTGTAACAATCCAGGGACTGGGGAACAGGAATTGGGAATTCTTTACGAGTTCTGCTGTAGGGGCAGACCTATGCGTCTGCCCCTACAGCAGAACTCGTAAAAAATACGCTTGAATATTCAGCTCCTTTAAGCTATTATTGACGAGTCGGTGAGTTAAAACATGGAATCATTGCGTGAATTATTTCGAATAGGATATGGACCGTCCAGCAGTCATACCATGGGTCCAAAGAAAGCTGCGGAACTATTTAAAGCACGTCATCCGAAAGTTACAAATTTCCGGATAACACTCTATGGCAGTCTCGCTGCTACCGGAAAAGGTCATCTCACTGATATAGCCCTGAAAAATGCATTTCAGCCAAATACAATCGCTCTCATTTTCAAACCGGAAATAGTCCTGCCCTTTCATCCAAATGGAATGGAATTTGAATCTTTAGATGCATCCGGAATTGTTACCGATACATGGCGTGTCTACAGTGTTGGCGGAGGTGCAATCAGCGATGGAACACCACTGCCTGCCTCCAGCTCCATATACAAAATCACGCGCATGACCCCCATCCTCAATTGGATAGATAAGGAAGGTAAATCACTCTGGGAATATGTCGCTGATAGCGAGGACGAACAAATATGGGAGTTCCTCCAGCAGGTATGGGACACAATGAAAGCAGCAATTCAACGAGGAATCGAAAAGGAGAGTGTCCTGCCCGGTGTTCTCAAATTACCTCGCAAAGCTGCTTCCTATTATATCAAATCCAGGAACCTTTCTCATGAACTTCAGAAATTCGCTTATGTATTTGCCTATGCCCTCGCAGTCTCAGAAGAAAATGCTTCAGGCGGCAAAATAGTCACAGCACCCACCTGCGGATCATGCGGCATAGTACCCGCAGTACTGTACCTATTGCAGACTACCTATCAATTCTCCGAGCAGAAAATATGGCATGCGCTCGCAAGTGCAGGATTAATCGGTAATATCGTAAAATTCAACGGCTCAATTTCAGGTGCCGAGGTAGGATGCGGAGGAGAAGTTGGCGTAGCATGTGCAATGGCTGCCGGCGCCGCAGCGCAACTGCTCGGCGGCACTCCCAGCCAGATCGAATATGCGGCTGAAATAGCACTGGAACATCACTTAGGATTAACCTGCGACCCCGTCGAGGGATTAGTGCAAATTCCCTGCATCGAACGGAATGCTATGGGCGCTATACGCGCACTCGAATGCGCCTGTTTCGCAATATTATCCGACGGAAAACATCGCATCTCCTTCGACGAAGCCGTCGTGACTATGGTACAAACCGGACACGACCTTATCCCCTCCTACCGCGAAACTTCAAAAGCTGGCCTCGCCACTACCTGGAACCTAGACGAAAATCACTAATTACTTTTTCTTGTTCAAGGTCCAAAGTTCTCGGTGTCTTCGCAATTTTCTATTCTGTCCACTA
>MFGW01000192.1:0-157 GCA_001780385.1 Candidatus Fischerbacteria bacterium RBG_13_37_8
CATTGCAGCGCATATAAATTTCGCCATTTGGCTGCGCAGGACATTATTAGCGGGGCAGTAATTTGTGGTATTGCACCCGGATGTTACGCCGGAATGCAGGATGCTTTCGATGAAGAGGTAGAAGGGATAGGCAGGGGGTACGTCAGCGAAGCTGTTC
>MFGW01000192.1:193-1122 GCA_001780385.1 Candidatus Fischerbacteria bacterium RBG_13_37_8
GAGAGTATTTCTGACATGGTGATATCCCAGTGGGTTTGTGGACGCGGACCGGGTGCGCATGCGTTGTAGCAGTTGCCGGTGGAGGTGCATGAGACGGTAGCGCCTGCGGGGATATTGCCGTAGTTAGCGAAGCCTTCCAGCGAAATGCTGGTGTCGGTTGTGGTAGCGGTGGCAGTTACTGCATTTGCATTGGTAGCGGAGTTATTTGTCCAGGAAGGTGCGATGGTGACTGTTTCGCCGGGTTCCCAGAGTCCAGTGTTGTCATTGACCAGTGTAAAGCTTGTACCATTCAGCATGAATGATACGCCGATGCCGTTCAGATTAACCGGGTAGTTATTCTCACCTGGTGAATTGGATTGAATGGTGAAACTATCCGAGAAGGAGCCTGGTGAGCTTGGAGAGAATTGTACGATAATTGTGCAGGTACCTTGTGGAGGCAGAGTGATGATCCCGCAATTATTGGTGATTATGGAGAATGGAGAGGCTGGATTTGTTTGTGATGTGATGGACAGGTTTGAAGTTCCCACATTTTTAACAGTGACGGTTTGATTTATGTTGTTTCCAGACAGCACATTGCCAAAAGAGACCGGGTTGGGACTAGCTGTTATATTGGGTGCGGCAACGACATACTCAAAAGCGCCGATATCATATGCAGAGCCTTGCGGGCGCGGGTTATTGTCGTAATCTTGAGTGGGTGCGGATATAGAGGTTGCATGATCAATGGCAGGCGAACCGAATTGCAGGTGAAAATTTCCTGCCACTGGATCTACAAAGAGCGGATCACCTTCCTGGTAATTTGTGCCACGCGTTTCGCCTGGATAGTCACTGAATCCATCGATGAGATTATAATCAATGACCGGTGTTGGTACCGATCCTCCCACCACTATCGTAAATGACTCGTTTTGACTTACTATATTATTGCGAATGGT
>MFGW01000192.1:1138-4140 GCA_001780385.1 Candidatus Fischerbacteria bacterium RBG_13_37_8
GGATTATCATGGGCAATTCCGCCGCCCCATCCACTGGTTCCATTATCGTAAAGAGTATTATTAATTACTGTGATATTAGTCATTGGATGAGTAGGGACAGGACCACCCCAATCGCCCAAGACGAGTCCTGTATACCCATTGCGGTATGACAGGTTGTTATAAACGTCTATATTTTCCAGCAGACCTCCCATTTCAGAGGCGAGCGCTATTCCTGTTTCCAAATTATCATGCACCATGTTCTGGTATACCTCTATATTATATGTATGCTTGTCCCATGCATCTACATAAAATGCTACAGCAGTACTTATATCATGCACATTATTCCCGTGTGCTGTCCCATTATTGGAACCATCTTTCAGGCAGATGCCCTCCTTGCCGTTATCGCCCGACACAGTATGATGCACATGATTATTTTTCACTTCAAAGTAACTGGTGCTTGCCATAGAAATGCATTCCTGCATGCCGCCGGTGCAGCATAGACTTACCTCGTTTCCCGACACGGTTACGTAACTGCTTCCCCATACACCAATTCCCGATGAAAGCGTGTTGTAGGTATAATTATTTTCGATAATAATATGCGAAGAATTATCAACCAGGATTCCCGCATTGGATGAATCTGGACCGGCGTTTATAATGCGAAGTCCTGCAATCCGGATATAATCTCTCCCCTGCACATTAATTAATCCGCTCCATGCAGGCAAGGTCACACTGCTTCCGTCAATGGTGACGACCTGTCCCGGATACGCGGAATAGGTAATGTAGGCATAGGGGGTGCCGTTGTTTATTATTTCGACCTGTTCTGCATAGGTGCCTGCCTTGATATAGACCATATCTCCGGCAACCATTGTATCAGCAGCTTTCTGAATAGTCAGCCATGGTAGTAAATCAGTTCCAGGATTATCATTATTGCCATTGGAAGCTACATAATAAATCGCAGCATCCAATTCCACAGGCGCAATTATGATTAACAATAATAAAAGGCACAAAGGCACAGAGGCGCAGAGGCACAAAGTTTTTGAAAAGTGTGCGAATTTTTTCGCACTATATCGCAATATAGAATCCAAAAAACTGGGAGAGTTAAATAGATTTTGTCTCATAGATTCACTCCTAATATACCTAAGTCACAAGCATTTCATCTCACCTATTGTACTCGCAAGATTCATTAAAGTAACTTGGGGGTCAAAGCCCGACATTGGACACTCTTGAAACGCTGTCTGGAAAGGCGTTACAGGGGGGGTACATGAAAATTTCAGCAAAATTTGATTGCGGCAACTCAAGAATAATTTTTTTCTGCGAAATGGTGGAGCGTGAGGTGTTGCATTAATCTATTATTTTGCCTTTTATGCTGACAACTATATCAAAAAGTGGAATTGGTTTCCCCGATGCATCTATTGATTGCTTAAGTACGGGGATCAATCCTGAGCAGCATGGTACCTCCATATGAGCATAGGTAACAGATTTAATTTCATTATGTTTGAACAGTGCGGACAATTTTTGCCGGTACGATTCAATATCATCCAATTTAGGACATCCGACAAGGAGAGTTTTTCCTTTTAGTAGGTGTTCGTGAAAATCAGCATATGCAAAGGGCACACAATCAGCCGCAATGAGCAAATGTGATCCTTGTAGGTAGGAGGCATGTGGTGGTACCAGGGTAATTTGAATTGGCCATTGTCTTAATCTTGAGATTCCTTCAGGTCTTGGTGTTTCATCCACACTCTGTTTTTCATTTGTATGGTATACAATTCTTGTTCCCGGACAGCCGCTTTTGTCTGCTGAAACGCTATGATTGTGCTCCAGTTCCTTAATATTAAATTTCACCTTTTTTTCTTTCAGGTAAGTTATTGCTTGCTGGAGATATTCAATTTCCCCATGTTCCTTAAGATGTTTTAAATGAGCTATTATGGTATTTTTTCCCGCTTTTACAATATTTTGCATTACTTTTCTTTCATCATAAGGTTCTGCCTCTCTCTCTTCCACCTCTATAGCACCAAGAGGACAGTGCTTTATGCATGCACCAAGTCCATCACAAAACAAATCGCTTATCAACCTGATTTTCCCGTCTATAAGCTGTAATGCTCCTTCGGGACAATTTGGCATGCACAGACCACAGCCGTCACATTTTTCTTCATCTATCTTAATTATTTTTCTTATAGTCAAACGTTTTCTCCTTTGTAAACAGTGATCAGTAGTTAGTGGTTAGTGGTCAGTAGGGGGCGAACATTGTGTTCGCCCTTGCAAAATTAACCTTTGTATTATTTACTCTTATTTTTAGGTGTCCCTTTAGGGGTATGGGCGACTCCTTTAAAATAAGGCATTAAACATAAAAGATATAGTCCAATTTTTGTTTTCGTCAAGTGCCCGGCAAGATATTAGAAATTACAATGAAATTTGTGGGAAAGGGAGGTGCAAAGGCAATGAGTCATGCAAATTATTGTTAAAGTAAAGGGGAGCCTATTCTACCCAGTTCTCCATGAATTGCTGTTCACCCGGAGTGCCTTGTTGTGACAGGAGTGATTCAAATATAGCTTTCAAATGAGGATAGGGCAAGGTACCGATGACCATGCGGTTATTGATAATCATTGTTGGAGTTGAGCGTATTCCGTAGGGATATTTTTCATGAGTTTTTTCATATTCAACTGCAGTATGAATCAGGTTTCCGACAATATCTTTTGTTTTTTGGTCAGTCAATGCTGCTTCTACACCATATTTTTTGGCAAGTTTAGCACGCCAGACAGGATCTTTGCCTTTTTCAAAATTTTCAAAGATTTCATTATGTATGTCGACAAATTTAGCGGCATCATATGCGGAGATGTATGATAAAGCGCAAGCACCGGGATGCTTGTTTTTAGATACTGCATCATTACATACTGCTTCCAGAGGAAAAAAATAGAAAGCGATATTAATTTTTCCTTTATATTCCTCTTTCAGCAATTTGAATTGCTGATAAAGAAATAAGCAGTCTGGGCAACGAAAATCAACATACTCGATGACTTGAATTG
>MFGW01000192.1:4216-4382 GCA_001780385.1 Candidatus Fischerbacteria bacterium RBG_13_37_8
GCTGTAATATTCTTTAACAATTTGGACTGCTGTTCCACCTATTTGGGCTTGCTTTTTGGCTTCATAAAAATGAACGAAGCCGTAGGCACCTACTCCCAGCAGTATGGCAAATACAGCCAGATATTTGATGGAAGGTTCCAGGAAAGAACTGCCTTTTTTTTCTGAA
>MFGW01000192.1:4442-4566 GCA_001780385.1 Candidatus Fischerbacteria bacterium RBG_13_37_8
TAATAACCAAAGCAAAGAAGGCATAAACTTCCCAGGAAGAAGACGGAATACACAAAGAGTCCAATCACACCAATTGCATTGAGCAGGGAAAGAAATTTATTCGTGCGACCAAATGTAAATGAAG
>MFGW01000192.1:4595-8123 GCA_001780385.1 Candidatus Fischerbacteria bacterium RBG_13_37_8
CGCTTCCAAAATGCCCCTTCAAGTCGTAAAGTTTCTTCCATGTATTTTCTCCTATGGTCAATCACTGAGATTTTTTTTTGCAAGTAATAAATATATGTTCTGAGAGTAAAACTTTCAATGATAAGAGGGGGGGAATTTATTTTTTGCGGGCAGTTTTCAGTTTAAAGAATATTTTTTTTGATTTTCATTATATTTCTTCTTTTGCAATTCAATAATAGCTTGAAAACTGGGATCATTTCTTAAATTATCATACAGGGGATTATGCAAAAGCGATAGATAACTATAGGTGTCCGGGCTTTTATTTATGCTTTCCTGAATGAGTTTAATGGCTTCGTTATTCATGTGCAATTGAGCATATACGGTTGCGTCTGGATGCAATGAAAGTGCTTCTTTTCTCATGCCTTGTGCTGCAAAATAGAGTGATCGATTGGATGAAGCAACAGAATCCGTGCTTTTGAGTTTTTCTGCCTTGCTAAGAAATATATCGGCTGCTTTAAAGTCTTTTAATAGAATGTAGGCTCTTGCCAATCCACTGAGTCCAAAACTATTTTCTGGCTGGATTTCTAATAGCTTTTGAAAATCAGCAATTGCTTTGCGCGGTTCCCCTGTTTGCAGATAAGCAAATCCGCGGTAAATGTAGCTGGATACATGAAGAGGATTAAGCTCAAGAGCTTTCTGATAAAAATCGAAAGCTTGATCATATAATCCTAGTTGAACGGTGAAATCGCCGAACCAATCATTTGTATCTGAATTATTAGGATTTAGTTCTAAAGCTTTCTTGAAATAGGGAAAAGCCCGGTCATATTCATTTTTGCGTGAGAGTGCCCATCCAAGTGCAATTGATGTTTCTGGAATATCCGGATTCAGTTGATATGCTTTCTCTGCATATTTAAGCATAAGTTCAATGTCTTTTTCATCTCCATCCAATATGTAATGGAGCTCGTAAAGATTTACGAATACAGCATAGCCAATTGCATAGTCTGGATCAATTACTATCGCTTTGTTAGCATATTCAAGCGCTTTCTCAAAGTCTCCCTGTTTGTTGGATACTAGAAATTGATTGTAGGCGATATGCTTTGCCTTCAGGTAATATTCAAACGCATCTACGTTTCGTGGTCTCTTGGTATCGATGATTTTTTTTGCATTTCCTGAAAATGTGACTTTAAGCGATTCTGCAATGGCTTGTGATACTTCATCCTGGAGCGCAAACACGTCTTTCAGTTCCTTGTCATAAACATCACTCCACATATAAAAGCCATCAGCTACCTGTATTAATTTTGCAGTAACACGTATGCGAGCGCTGGATTTTTGCACACTTCCTTCGAGAATATGTGCCACTCCTAATTCCTTACCAATCATACGCATATCTTTTGTCGTATTCTGATATTTCATGACAGAGGTCTGGGCTATCACTTTAAGATCTTTTATATGCGTAAGATTGGTAATGATTTGTTCAGTGATGCCTTCGCATAAGTATTCCTGGTTCTTGTCGGGACTTGAATTCTTGAAAGGCAGAACCGCTATTGAGTTTTTCCATTGCGTTTTCGAAGGCATCCCGATGCCCTTATCATCTGCTATTTTGGGTTGTTTGGAGGAGGCATCGATTTTTTGCTTTCCAATGCGGGATAGATATGATGGAGCAAGGGCGAGAATTATTATTATACCGCAGAGGCTAAGTAGGGCAATTTTCCATCTTCTCATGAAAGGCTTCTTAAATTTGCCGGCAGGAATTTTTTGAATATCATCCAGGAGTTCCTGTGCGGTTTTGTATCTATCTTGTGGCTTTTTCTGGAGGCATTTCAAGATGCAATCCTCGAGCGCTTTTGGAATGTGAGACCTGATTTTTGTAGGTAAAATGGGCCTTTCATTAATGTGTTTATGAGCCAATCCCATGAGTGTATCAGCCTGGAAGGGTGGTTTTCCGGTGAGCATTTCATACATGATAATACCCAGCGAATAAATATCGGAGCGATTATCCACCTTCATGCCCTGTGCTTGTTCCGGGGACATATATTCGGGCGTCCCAATCATAGAACCATCCTGAGTAATACTTATGGTTTCTATCGACTTCGCAATGCCAAAATCCATCACATACACATGCCCGTTTTGATCTATCATGATGTTGCTCGGTTTTAAATCACGATGAATAACACCTTTTGCATGGGCTGCAATTAATGCATTTGATACTTGTTCAATTATGTTATAAAAATTTTCTATTTCGATTGTTTCAGATGTAGAGAGGTACTCTTTTAGATTGCGGCCCTCAATGTATGACATGGACAGGTATTTAACGTTTTCTTCTTCACCTATATCATGAATGCGGATAACATTTTCATGAGTTATTTCCCGGGCTAAGATCAACTCCCTTTTAAAACGTTCCACAATGCGCGGTTCCGAACTTAATTCCGGTCGAATAATTTTTAATGCCACTACCTGGTTTAATTCCTTGTCGAGAGCTTTGAAGACAAATCCCATACCTCCACGCCCTATTTCCCCGATAATTTTGTAGCGCTTGCCGAAATCCTGTCCCTTGCTTAAGTCAAGTCCCGTTATTGGTTTTACTTCAATAGTGGGGAAAACGTTTGCATCTTCGGAGCTTCCGGTCAGGGAAGAACCGCAACTGTTGCAATAGCGACTTCCGTCAATATTATCTTGTCCGCATTTTGTGCATTTCATATTTATATATTATACCATAATAAATGAGGGGGGTCGTAGCATAACATTAGACGCTCTTCAAACGCCGTTCCAGACTGCGTTCCAATGGGTTCTTGTCAGAAACTCAGCAAAATTTGATATTTGCTGCTCACTGGCGACTTTCCAAGCAGATCAGATTTTAATGCGGAGCAGTTCAATTTTTGATCATGCATTCGACAAAAAATCGTTTTTTGATGAAAATTTTGCGATGCCCTCTGAAATAATGATGGGGACTCTGTTACAGGAGTGGCTAATGTTAGGGTCCGACCCCGTTGATTACAGTCTTTTGTGCAAGGAGAAAGATGTGTTCATGCCAGGCTTTTGGCCGCAATGCTTGAACTATAAGAGATTTCCAGGGATGAGGATAGATGTTTTTTACTATGATTTCAGTTGGATCAAACTGATGCATTTGCAATAAATCAAGTAGCTCATTTAGTGTATATTCACGATTATGCCTTCCATAGATACCAAAGGGTGAATAGCCGTCGTAAATGTTTTTTCCTTTCAGCAATTTTATTACATTTCCAAGTCTTGTGACATTTGGTGTTGTAAGTATTAAATAGCCATTAGATTGTACTATCCGTCTTATTTCCAAAAGTGCAAGATTTGGATTTATCAGAAGGTGCTCAATGATATCGCAGAATAATACACATTCAAAGGAATCATTTTCATAGGGGAACTTATCTGTTTCAACGTTAAAATGCGCATATTGAAATTCATGTTCTTCTCCTGCTTTACTTATTTTTTGGTACAAGTTTCTTTTTTTGAAGCATCCCCGAAGAAATTAGCAAGTTGCAGGTCAAAACTAAAATATTTCTTCAAAAGGAGAGTCAG
>MFGW01000192.1:8150-8627 GCA_001780385.1 Candidatus Fischerbacteria bacterium RBG_13_37_8
GACTTTGCGCACTTTTTTTTCGTGCAGTTTTTGAAGCCATTGCAATACAATCTGAATTCTTTCCTAGCAATCATACAGGTATAATTTTGCTGCTTCAGGGCTAGGAAAAATTTCTGAAAAGCAGAGCAGATAGTCTTTATCTTTTTGAGGGAGGGGAAAATTAACCATAATTTATCTTATTATAAATATGGTTATATTTCAATGTGTGGGAGGGGTCGGACCTCAACATTGGACCATGGTGAAATGCAGTTCTGGGCGATGTTACAGATGGGGGTTGGGCAAATTTCAGCAAAAAATGAAATAAAGCCTTTTTTGAAATTTGATGAAATGTGACAACAAATCACTGAAATACTTTTTCAGGCTGTGTTTTATAACGTGCAGGTATTGTGGTGTGACCTCTTTGCGGTTTTTGCTGAAAATATTGCAATGCCCTTTGAAACGATGATGGGGACTCTGTTACAGGAGTGGCTAATGTTA
>MFGW01000192.1:8727-8978 GCA_001780385.1 Candidatus Fischerbacteria bacterium RBG_13_37_8
TATTGCGTATGATGTTCGTTGGATTAATCCACCAATTCCTGCTATTGCTCCAAATGTTCCAACGCCCAATGTCCCAACTCCTGTTGATAGAAACATTCGCAGTGATCCCTGCTCACTGAAGTAATAATTTACTTTTCCATAGACTGGCAGGGAATACCCTACCCAAAACAATTCTGCTCCTAGCGAGATGCGTTTTGTAAGGAACCGTTCATAACCTACTCCAAGCATTGGAAAGAAGCCGGCATCATTAT
>MFGW01000192.1:8989-9248 GCA_001780385.1 Candidatus Fischerbacteria bacterium RBG_13_37_8
AAAATACCCCCCCGGACTATAAAAATATTCTTTGCCCGAGCAGGAGAGGGGTCTTTATCTGAAGAATCAGAAACTAAATTATTGGACAGCGTAAAGTTTCCTTCATGATCTTTCCATGAACCCTCTGATAAATTGAGTGGTTGAAAGATATTATTACAAGTCTCTGATTGAGCCAATGCACAGGCTGATAGTAAAATCATTGCAATTAGCATTTTATGGACTATCATGTGCAATTTTCCTCCTTCTATAATTATAGAGG
>MFGW01000192.1:9306-9534 GCA_001780385.1 Candidatus Fischerbacteria bacterium RBG_13_37_8
CCCGCTTTTATTAAAAGCTAGCTGCAATCTTCCGATCACTTCTAGAAAATAATCATCTGTCAAAGCATAAGCGAGCTTGTGGTGGTGATATATCCTGTCAACCAGGTAGGAATAATTCATTCTATCAATCAGAATCCTGTCTGCGTAATGAAATATCTGGGAGACTAAAGAATCGGGATTCATTGGCAGAATAGGACCAATAAAGACATAAGTACTGATTCCATTATC
>MFGW01000192.1:9589-10419 GCA_001780385.1 Candidatus Fischerbacteria bacterium RBG_13_37_8
AATATTTTTCTTATATCATCGTTATCAGTAGTGATGGTAAATCCCACTTCAGCATCAGGAAATGAACGCAACAAATCAATGTCACGAAGCACAAGCGGTGATTTTGTCAGGATAGATACGGGGAATTCATGTTTCAGGAGAATTTCAAGGCATTTGCGCGTAATACCATATTTCTTTTCAAGTGGCTGATAAGGATCCGTGACGGTACTTATTGAAACGCAGTCTTTTCTGGGTTTCTTTATTTGTTTTTCGAGTGCCTGAGCTGCATTAATCTTCACATCTACAAAATTACCCCATGCCTCTTTATGCCCGGTAAATTTTTTCATAAACCGCGCGTAGCAATACACACAAGCATGTTGACATCCCACATAAGGATTTAGACAATAATCTACCCCTTCAATTCTTGATTTTGTCATTAAGTTTTTTGCCTCAATTTCTTTTACAATCATATGTGGGGTCCGACCCTCTCGTCTTTGACGCGGAACAGGAAGGAGCAGCGCGAGTTCCCTTCAGCCTTGCAGGATACGTGTTGCGCCTCTACTTCGCGGCCTGAATACAGGCGGCATGCTTCTACTACAAAGCCCATGGTGGAGATGCAGTGACTGCGTGAAGCGATCGCGAGGTCCTCCAGGTGTAAAAGCGCCTGCTCTTCGCTTATCGGCTCATAGACCAGGCGATCCATTCCCTCCACGAAGTGCTTGTTGAGACGAGGCATGCGCTCGATGACCTGGATAGGACTCTGGCAATTGGTGAAGGTTGCCCCGAACATCTTCTGGTGTTCGCGGGCCGAACGTTGGCCCAGGCGAATGAACACCTGGTCTTCGGGCAAG
>MFGW01000192.1:10433-19639 GCA_001780385.1 Candidatus Fischerbacteria bacterium RBG_13_37_8
CATCAATTTTCATCATAGGGGAGTATAATGGAGAATAAGAATAATTTCAACTATATTATAGATGGGGTCGGACCTAAACATTAGCCTATCTTGAAACGCTTTCCGGGACAACGTTCCAATGGGTTTTTGTCAAAAAATCAGCAAAAATTGATGTTCATTTCTTCCTGGAAATATTTCATGCATCAACAGATCCAAACCTGTGCACTCAATTTTTGATCATAGATTCAACAAAGCAGACAACGACTTTATCATTTTTTGCTGAAATTTTCGAATTGCCCATTGAAACGCTGATGGGGACTATGTTATAAGAGTGTCCAGTGTCGGAGTCCGACCCCACCCTCTTTACCAACGCCATCCAGCACCGGCAGACATTCGCAACCAAATTTGCCCTTTAAATGTGCAAAAACCATCCACAGAAATAGTAAAGGCGTATGATGTACGTTGAATTAATCCGCCAATTCCTGCCATCGCCCCAAATGTTCCAACGAATAATTTTCCAACTCCTGTTGATAGAAACATTCGAAGTGATCCCTGTTCACTGAAGTAATAATTGACTTTTCCATAGACTGGCAGGGAATAGCCCACCCAAAACAATTCTGCTCCCAGTGAAAAGCGTTTTGTGAGGAACCGTTCATAACCTACTCCAAGTATGGGAAATACACTATCATCGTCATGGCTTCCGAGAAAGATGCCCCCCCGCACAATAAAAATATTTTTTGCCCGAGCAGAAGAGGAGTCTTTATCGGAAGAATCAGAAACTAAATTATTAAACAGGTTAAAGCGTTCTTCATGATCTTCCCATGAATCTTTTGACAAATTGAGTGGTTGAAAGATATTATTATATGTCTCTGATTGAGCCAAGGCACAGATTGATACTAACATTATTGCAATTAGCATTTTATGTACTATCATATGCAATTCCCCCCATTTTTTTTATTTAACATAGCCGAGGCTTTTTAATTTTTCAAGACGTTCCATGTCTGTTATTGTCATACCCGGCATAATTTCAGAAAGAGCTTTCATTTTTTTAAGTCTCAACAGGAAATTACCAGCTAAATCCTGTTGTTGGTCAATTAAATTATTAAGCTCATAGGGATCCTTTACGATGTCATAGAGTTCGCTTTTGTAAGGATATACCTGGTGATAAATAAATTTTTTTCCATTGTCTATTAAGGAGTAAAGCTTATCATTTTTCATATCGGATTGTTCCGATGTATCTGGGCGTCCGTATTTTAGGCAATTGACCGACTCACTATAAGCTTCCCGTGATTCAATTGTTTTACCAGCTAGAAGTGCATCAGCGATAGATAATCCATCCATATCAGGCCATTTTTCAGGTTGTATTTTCATGATTTCCAGGATGGTTGGCATAATATCAATTGTTCTTACTAATGATTTAATCCGTTTACCTTTTTTCATAGAAGGAAGGTGAATCAGCAATGGTACTCGTATTTGTTCCTGGTAGAGAATTCCATGTGACCACCAGTTATGGTCTCCTAAACCTTCTCCATGATCTGCCACTACTATTATCATTGTATTATCCCATAAATGCTGCTCCTTAAATTTATCCAGGAGCAGACCTAAATAAGTATCCATATAATATATTTCGCAGTCATAAATTGCCCGCAGCATTTCTGCTCTATTTTGAGGAACAGTCGGATATAATGAGGAGAGTAATTTCTGCATTTCATGCTCAGGGGGTTGCAGCATATCATCATGGGGATCAAAATAATGCACCCACATGAAAAACGGTTTTCGAGAATTATCTTTATTTTGCAGCCATTTAATGGCAGTTTCTGTAGTTTCTTTGGCTCCTCGTTGACTAATTGCTGTATTAACAATTCCATCCTTTGAAATTAATTCTTGTCCAGCTATTTGTTGAAAATCAGCGTCAAAAAATTCGAATCCCTGATCTAATCCAAAAGCTGCGGTAACGGGATATGCACTTACAAAAGCAGATGTTTGTCCCCCGGATTCTCTCCAAAGTTCTGCTAAAGTCGTTTGTTTATTCTCCAATCGATTAGCAATCAATCCATGGAGCACTCGAAGACCGTGATGGTAAGGGCTCTTTCCGGTAAATATAGATGCATGTGATACTGGCGTAATGGAGGATTCACTAATTGCCACATCAAACACTACCGATTCTTCAGCGAGTGAATCTATGTTCCTGCTGATAGGTTTATCATAACCATAGCAGCCTAAATGATCTGCTCTTGTAGTATCAAGTGTCACAATTAGTAAATTTAACTTAGGATCTTTGGCGGTTCCAAGGTTAATATTAAAAATTCCGACACTTAATAGTATAAGTATAAAGTAAAAAACGCATTTAAAGTTAATGGGGAAATCAATTTTAGGCATATAAAGTTTATATAATAGTGACCGCGAAATGTCAACAGATAGATGGGGGTCGTAGCACAACATTAGACACCATTAAAACGCTGTCCTGCACGACGTTCCGAGAGCGCTTGTCAGAAATTCAGCAAAAATTGATTGAAACCAAAAAATTGCAGAATGGAAGGAATCATGAAATATGGAGAAATTGTACTTGAGGAATAGTTAAAGATTAAATGAATCAATTTATTGCTTCACTTTAGTTCCTGTAATATAATACGGCATGATGAAAAAATCAGATAATGGAGTTTCAACTCATTTAGTAAGGACAATAAAAGTATTGCAATACAGGGATGGTAATTTTGAAGAAAAGTATGATGATGTAGTAGAAGAGGATTTCCTTACTATAGAAATCAATGGCAGCATATTAGGAACTATTGCATGTTTACCGTACCAATTGGAATATTTAGCATTTGGTTTTTTGTTCAGTGAAGGTTTTATAAGTAAGAGATCAGATGTAGTGAGCTGGCATTTAGAAGAGAAGATATTCAAAGCGACACTAAATGATCGACCTGTTGTAAAAGGGGATAAGCCGACTTTTCTTTCAGGGTGTGGTAAAGGAATAACATTTAAAGATCCTTTTTTTTATGATGAAGCAAATAATCGCAAGATAAATTCGTCATATATTTTTTCAGTGGAAAAAATTTTGGAAATAATGAAGGAATTTCTTGCGCTTGACAGACTTCATCTTGCTACGGGGGGGACACATACTGCAGCGCTGGTAACGGAAGATGAAATTCTATTTATTGCACCTGATATAGGGAGGCATAATGCGGTGCAGAAGGTAGCAGGTTGGGCTTTATCGGAGGTAGTGAGGATGGATGATAAGTTCATTCTCACTACCGGGAGGATTTCACGTGAAGTGGTTCTTTATACTCTTGCATTGGGCATATCGTTGATAGCGTCTCCTGGTGCACCGATGTCTCTTGCAATAAAGAGTGCTGAGCTAGCTGGAATAGCGGTTATAGGATTTGTTAAGGGAAGAAGATTGACAGTTTTCAGTCACAAAGAAAGGATACATTAGAAAGGATACATTAGAAAGGATAAGCGAGCAGAAAAAAAATGAGCATCATATTATTTTTGTTTTTCATGTGTTTTTCACCGAATGAAGCCACGCTAACTATAGCTACGACCACAAGTGTTGAAGATACAGGATTATTAGAGGTGCTTTTGCCACCTTTTGAAAAGCACTATGATATAAAGGTCAAGTATATAGCTGTGGGGACAGGGCAGGCGTTACGACTTGCCAGGGACGGTAATGCTGATCTAATTTTTGTACATGATAAAGAGAGAGAGGAAGATTTTATCAAGCAAGGTTATGGGACGCACCGGCATGAAGTCATGCAGAATTATTTTCTCATTGTGGGTCCGGAAAAAAATGTGGAGGCACTGGAGCATAAACCTCTTTGTGATATATTAGGTTCCATTGCATCAAATGAATTTCTTTTCATTTCGAGAGGAGATGAATCAGGCACGCATTCCCGTGAAAAGTTATTATGGAAAACATGCAAAGTATTGCCATCTGGTGAGTGGTATTTAGAATCAGGTTCAGGCATGATTTCGACATTAAGGATTGCGAATGAAAAACAGGCATTTGCATTAACAGACACTGCTACTTTTTTATCACATCGGGATGAATTACAGCTTCATTCATACACCGAGAAAGATTCACTGCTATTAAATATCTATTCAATAATTCCGGTCAATCCTGACAAATATCCCCATGTATGTATCAAGGAAGCAGAAAAATTTATTAGTTATATTTTAAAAGGGGAGGGAGGAACAATTATTAAAAATTTTGGCAAGGAACGATATGGGAAGCCTCTTTTTCAGATGATGTGGAAACCTTAACCTTAACCTTTTTATTTCATTCATTATCGGGAGAAAGTTAAGTTTTAGTTGACTTTTCGAGGAATAATCGATATATTTGAGAGTCCAAATCAAGAGTTTCCAAGGAAGCAATTACAGGAAAAGAAATGAAGGCAATACAAGTAATAGGTTATAAGAATAGTGGGAAGAGTTCTCTAATTATTCAATTAGCGAAGCATTTAAAAAAGAGAGGTTATGCAGTATGTGTACTCAAGCATGCTCATCATCTAACCATGCCGGAGAAGGATGAGAAGATACTTCAAGAGGCAGAGAGATATTTGATAACATCAGAGACGGGATCAATCCTTTATATTTCTTCGTTTCTTCAATTTCTACAGGCCACAGCTTTTTTGAATGCTGATTTTTTAATAATAGAGGGGTACAAGGAGCATAATTTTATACCGAGGGTAGTATGTTGGAAGAATGAGGAGGAGCGAAAAGAGTTAGCGACTGGGATGGAAATAGGGAATTGTGGGCTGGGGGAATGGAAAAATGAAGTGCGGATCAATGAATTAATTGAGGTTATAGAAAAGAGAGCATTTTTATTACCCGGGATAGATTGTGGGAAATGTGATTTTGGGACTTGTCATGAAATGGCAGGGCAAATATTAGCAGAGAAAAAGAGATTAGAGGATTGTGTTGCATTGAGTGAGGATACAAAAGTTATCATAAATGGAAATCAAGTTGCATTAAGTCCTTTTGTTGCTCATATAATGAAGCAGACATTTGGAGGATTTTTAAAGAGCCTGAAGGGAGTGGTCTCCGGCAAGGCAATAATTGAAATAGATATTGAACCATGAGATAATGAATCCTGAAATATTTGAAGTAGTAGTAAGATCTTTTTTCGTTTCTTCGGCAGCTATTCTCATATCATCTATTATAGCGATACCGCTTGCGGTTTATATTTCACTCAAGGAATTCAAAGGAAAAAAAATATTCCTTGCTGTAATTAACAGTTTTTTAGCTGTTCCTGCGGTAGCGATAGGGCTATTCTGTTATTTATTGTTTGCGCGCAATGGATTTCTTGGTTTTTTTCATCTTCTTTACACGGCAAAAGCAATGATTATTGCGCAGGCGTTATTAGCTTTTCCGATAATACTATCTTTGACAGTATCGGGACTTCAAATTCTTGCCAAGCCATTAAGAGATACGTTGTTCACCCTTGGTCTTAGTCCACTTCAAACGGTTTTTTCCTTGTTATATGAATTAAGGAGACAGGTAGTAACTGCGATTATTATGGCTTTTTCAAGGGTTATAGGAGAAACGGGAATGACGTTGATGGTAGGCGGCAATATAAAAGGTGAAACAAGGGTGATGACGACGACAATTGCGATGGAAACGATGAAAGGCAATTTTGAACTAGCGATAACATTAGGCATTATTTTGCTTTCGACTGCAATTATATTAAATATTGTAACACAGCTTCTTCTTGGGGAGACACATGCACCTGCAATGTAAAGGCATAGAGAAATATTATACGGGGAAGAAAGTATTAGATGGAATTTCGATGGAGGCATTACCCGGGAAAATTACGGTATTTATTGGACCAAACGGAGCTGGAAAAACTACCTTGTTCAGAATTTTAGGACTTTTGGAGAAACCCGAGAAGGGAGGAATTTATTGTGATGGGACAGAAATTACAACTAATCCATACGTATTCAGAAAGAGTATTGGAATGGTGTTTCAATATCCCATATTGCTGGATCGTTCTGTGAAAGAAAATATAGCTTTTGGTTTAAAGAAGCGAAAGGAATCGGATATAGAAAAAAAGGTAGATACGATAATTCAGCAATTAAGTTTAGAAAAGATTGAGGATAAAAATGCGAGGGAGATATCTGGAGGGGAGAGGAAGAGGGTTGCTATTGGAATGGTGCTTGTATTAAATACGGCAATTTTATTATTAGATGAGTGTTTTGCTAATTTAGATCCTTTAAGTTCGAAGGTATTAGAGAAAGTGCTAATCAGTCTGAAGAGGAGGGGAGACAGAACAATCGTGCTTTCGACGCACAGTTTGCTTTATGCCCATTCATTTGGTGATCATATTTATTTTTTGAGAAACGGTAAAATAATAGAGCAGGGCGAGCCGGGGGTATTATTTGAGAAGCCCTCATCACTTTATGCAGCAGATTATTATGGTCAGAAGAATATATTTGCCGGGGTAGTGCAGAAGACGACTGAAGATTGTATTGTTCAATTACAGGAGGGAGTAAGAGTAAGTGTGACAACGGAACTTGAAGGGGAAGTGTTTCTTTTTATACTGCCGTCAGATATCTTGATTTCGATAAAACCAATTATTTCAAGTGCATTAAATAATTTCAAAGGAGTCATCATAAGCAAGGAGGATCATGGGCAAACGGTAAATCTCACGGTAAACATAGGAATATTGATTGATGCTTTGGTGACGAGAAAATCACTGGAGGAGCTTAAATTGGGGGTTGGGAAAGAAGTACATATTACATGGAAAGCATCAGCAGTTCATGTATTCAAGGAGACGGACAATGATTGAGGATATAAGTTATTCAGAAGCATTAGAGCTTGTATTGAGACATGCAAGAGCTGTGGAATATGAGGAGCTTTCATACAGGGAAGCACTGCACAGGGTATTAAGAGAGGATATACAGGCGATGTCATTTCATCCCCCTACAGATAATTCTGCGATGGATGGATGGGGAGTCAGAGCATCTGATTGTAGTGAATCACCTGTTCAGCTTCAGGTAACAGGGACCATATTAGCCGGAGAGGAATGGAGAGGATCTTTAGGTTCTGGTCAAGCAGTGAGGATAATGACTGGTGCGACGATTCCTGAAGGAGTAGATGCCATTGTACCTTTTGAGGAAGGTGAAGAGCGAGGAATGAATGTAATGATAAGTCAGCGGGTCAATGCGGGCGCGCATATCAGGAGAAAAGGTGAAGATTACAAGGAGGGGGACTTGCTTTTTGAGAGTGGGAGGTACATCACAGCTCCTGACATAGGAGTGCTTGCATCGATGGGAAAAATAACCGTCAAAGTATCGAGGAGACCTGTTGTTTCAATTTTTTCTACCGGCAATGAGCTTGTTGAGCCAGAAGAACAGACTCCGGGTTGTAAAATCAGAAATTCAAATTCTTATGGTCTGGAAGCCCAGGTAAAGAGTTGTGGTGCAGTTGCCAGGGTACTTGGAATAGCGAAAGATGAAAAAAATGTATTAAAGGAGTATATTATACAGGCAATGGATTCAGATATGCTGGTAATTACCGGAGGCATATCGAAAGGCACTGCTGATTATGTGAAAGAAGTGATGCAGGAATTAGGAGCACATATTGTGTTTTCTAAAGTACGTCAAAGACCGGGAAAGCCTTTTACTTTCTCGCTGTTGCGGGAAAAGCCGGTTTTTTTGCTTCCAGGTAATCCGGTATCTACGATGGTTTGCTTCGAGTTGTATATGCGACCATTTATAATGAAAGCAATGCAGTCTAACACGAATAATGTGCTGACAGTGGTGGCTTGCATTGATGAAAATATTGCCACCAAAAAAGGACGAACCGACATTTTGCGTGTGATAATGAAGGAAGAACAAGGAAAAAATATTGCTTCCTTGACAGGAGCACAGGGTTCAGGTATTTTGACTTCCATGGTGAAAGCAAATGGGTTGCTGATTATTCCTGAAGAGGTGAATGAAATAAAAAAAGGAGAAGAATGGCCGGTAAGAATCTTAAATACGTTTTAAGTGATTAATGGAATAGCAGGTGAATTCTTTATCAGGCCAGGCAACATGAAAACTCTGCTCCATTTCCTTCAATAACTGAATATTTTATTTCATGATTGGCAAATTCTCTGAAAAATTATGACAAATTAGTGGATGGATACGACAGCATGAATGGAGAAGCCGGAGTGCTGGCCATGATCGCATTTATTCACAGGGGGTGGTGTCGATCAGGGAGGTTCCGCACTGACCGACCATAGTAGCGGATGAGAGATTCGTATGGATTGGGGATGTGAAGGCAAATGCGATGAAGGAATTCGATGACGGGGAGGATTTCGAAATTACGTTTGTACTAGAACCGATTAGCATTATTCGCTTTTAACGAGCATGAGTCGCACTGCTGCGATGCGCCAATGACCATTATTCTTTTGACCCACGCAAGTGAAGAGAACACTAAGGTATGGCTTCTCATTCTCTGCAGCTCCCTCTCGGAACACCACAATCGTACCATCTCCAATGGCTACATCCTCTTCAAGGAATCGGAGGCGCTGAATCATGGTCTTATGGCGATAATCAGCCGGCATCTGCTTGAATACAATCGTACTGAAGTACTGCTCGATCTGCTTTCGACCGCTTAACAATTCGCCTGTATGCCACTGGAAGTCCGCATTGTCCAAGAATAATTCACTAAGTGCTGCCGCATCGTGGCGATTCCAGGCTGCATCGAGGTTTGCGCTGACTTGCTGGATTGCGGCAATATCCGCGGATTGTTTTTTGTCATGATTCTGAGAGCCGGCAGGGATGCATGCCACTAGTATAAATCCCAAGAAAACTATTACGCTACAATTTGTTCTCATTTTGAACCTCCAAGCAAATGTATAATAGGATAGCAAAATCCTTTTTTCATTGCATAGTAATAGTAACAAATAAGTTAAAGAAATTCAATCAAGGCTGAGAATATTTGAGGAGATTAATGGAAATAAGAGCAGAAAAGCCGCCTTTTCTGCTCTTATTTCCATTAAGGTTTTGGTTTATAAGGGAGAAGGACAAAAAAAAGAGAAGGAGGAGATTAGATTGTAAGAAAAAAATGCAAACTTCAGGCAAAAAGAGAGAAAGTGAAATTCAGTTAGGTTATGTAAGAGAAAGGATTCTGGGGGAAATGAGGGAAAGGGAGAGGGGAAGCACGGGAGTCTGCGGATAATTTATTGAACAGGCCAGAGGTCGAGATGTTTAAGGATTTTAATAATTTGAATGCGATCGGTA
>MFGW01000193.1:0-8352 GCA_001780385.1 Candidatus Fischerbacteria bacterium RBG_13_37_8
TATTGATCCGCGTGCATTATAAAGGAAAGCAAGATATGATTTTGTAGTATTCCTTGATTGTCCTTCGACTATGTTAGCGGGTACTGAACAAGCAGCTTTCCTTAATTGTTGCGTGATACAAAATACTTCACGCTCAGGAAAAGATGATGTAATCTTATAAATCTGCAATGTTAATTCATGAGCTTTTTGCCAAACTTTCAACTTTTTCCAATAGCAATCATTTTCTATCTTCATATTCAATATTATCGCAAGAAAAAAACAAATGTTGCTTTCTTCCGCTAGTCCCCAGTCCCCAGTCCCCAGTCCCTAGTCCCCAGTCCCCAGTCCCCAGTCCCCAGTCCCCAGTCCCTGCTTTTACTATTGACATTATAACTTGATTATTCCATAATAGGATGCAAATCTGGTATACAGGTATGAAAAGAGGTATTTTTGCTTTACAAGATTCATCGGCAGGCTTTTTATTTGAAAATATTCCGATAGGTGCGGTTATTGTTGCAAAGGATAATCGGATTATACAATCAAATAAACAAATATGCGAAATATTTGGTTCCACAGAAGAAGAACTTATTTCGCATCAGTTGCAAGAGCATGTACATTTAGAAGATAGAAATAATCTGTTAAATTATTATGCTCGAATGTTTCGTGGAGAGCAATTCAATAATCTATTTAGTACCTATCTAGTCACTAAAGATGGAGAGACTAAGTGGATTACTTTTAATTCACTTAGTATAAATTGGGAAGGAAAATCTGCCATATTAAGTTTTGTCACAGATATTACTGAACTAAAACATGCGCAAACGGAGTTAGGATTGATAGAGCATGATATAGTACAATCTCAAAAAATGAAATCACTCAGAACTCTTGCCGGCGGTATTGCGCATGATTTTAATAATCTTTTGCTTGCTATAATTGGGAACATAGATCGTGCCATGATAAAAATGAAAAAAAATGACCTTGCTTATGATCAATTAGAACAAGCAAAAAGTGCTACATTTCATGCTGGCGGCATTATACGTCAGTTGCTTATATTTAGTCAGAATCAACCTATGGAATCGCGGATAATTAATCTCAATTCAGTGGTTGATAGTGTAGTCAAAATAATTAGTGGTGTTATCACATCCAATATAAAGACAAAAGTATTTATAGATCCTGAACTCGAAAATATAAATGGTGATGCTCGCAGTATAGAGCAAGTTATTATAAATCTAATCATCAATGCACAGGATGCTTTGCCTGATGGAGGTACTATTATCATAAAAACGCAGAATATCATGCTTAATGAACAGCAATGCAGGAGTATTCCAAAGAGCAAGCCCGGTTCATATGTGCTCCTATCAGTAGAAGATACGGGCAGTGGCATAGCTGAAGAAATACTGCCCCATATTTTTGATCCCTTCTTTTCTACAAAACCATTATCAATGAGCACTGGATTGGGTCTTTCAATTGCTTATGGAGTAGCAAAACAACATGAAGGCTGGATCAATGTTACAAGTCAACCCGGTAAAGGTTCGCTATTCGATGTATATTTTCCTGCATGTTTACAAGAACCTGAAGTAGAAAAGGAAGCGGAAGAATTTATATTGGAATCATATAAGGGTGCGGGTCAGCGCATATTAGTAGTTGAGGATGAATTACATGTGCGTCAATTTATTACTGATCTACTTTCAGAAAATGGCTATGAAGTAATTGAGTGTATCTCTATTAGAGAAGCAGTGCAGCAATTTGAGCGTCTTAAAGGTAAAATTGAACTATTATTTTGTGATGTAGTTTTACCTGATGGAAACGCATTTGAATTAGCTGATATTATACGGGCGAGGAAGCCTGATTGTGCAATTTTGCTAAGCAGTGGTTATGTAGATGAGAAAGCGCAATATAATAAAATAAAAGAGGGTGGTTTTTTGTTTCTCCAAAAACCATATAACGCAGAAGAACTACTTAAATTTATTAAGAAAGCTATAGAAAAATAGTGAAGAAATTGGGAGTAGTTTTATTGAAAGGGTGGTGAATCGAGTAATTCGCGAACAAGGCAAATAAGAATTTCAGGCTCAAAAGGTTTTTGCAGAAAAGGATATGATTGGCATTCATTACGGTACAGAGCAAGTTCGCCATCTGTATAACCTGAAATCAATAATATTTTAGTGCCCGGATACAAAAGCGAAAATTCTTTTACCAGTTCAGGACCACTCATACGAGGCATAATTACATCACTAAGCAATAGATGGATGGGACCTTTGTGTTGTTTTGAAAAAATAAGCGCTTCCTCACCATCACGAGCTTCATAAACTGTATAACCTTCCTGTCGAAGCACCGTGCAAATAAGTTCGCGGATATTATGTTCATCTTCAGCCAATAAAATAGTTTCTGTATTACTGGAAGGATGATAGTCTGGCGTAACAGTTGCAGTTGCTTTATCTACGATAGGAATTTCTTCTACAGCAGGCAGATATATTTTGAATGTCGATCCTTGACCGGGTGAGCTTTGCACTTCAATATGTCCTCCGCTTTGTTTAATAATTCCCCATGATGTAGAAAGGCCCAATCCGGTGCCCTTTCCCTTTTCTTTAGTGGTAAAAAAGGGTTCGAAAATGTGCGAGAGAATTTCTTCATTCATTCCATGTCCGGTATCAATAATAGATAATAATACGTAATTGCCCGGTTTAACATCGATAAAATGCTGACAATACGCTTTATCAAGGACTACATTTTCAGTCTGAAATATTATTTTTCCACTTTTGGGCATGGCATCACGTGCATTCACCGTGATGTTCATTATGACCTGTTCGATTTGTCCCACATCAGCTTTTGTATTTTGCAATGAAGGATCAATGCACATATTTAATTCAATATGTTCTCCCATTATTCTTTTTAACATACTGCTGATTTCTTTCAACAATGTGTTGAGATTAAATATTTGCGCTTGAAACGCATGTTTACGACTAACAGCTAAAAGCTGTTGCGTAAGGTTTACGGCTCTTTTGCTTGAGCTAAGGATGCTTTCAGCATAATGATGTAGCGGATTATCTTTATTCAGCTTTAGTGTTAATAATTGACTATAGCCTATAATGCTGGTTAGAAAATTATTGAAATCATGCGCTATTCCTCCTGCTAATTGTCCTACTGCTTCCATTTTTTGTGATTGCAATAGTTGATCTTGAAGCGACTTCCGTTCAGTAATATCAGTGAGGAAATACAATACCGCAGGTTTCTCATTCCAGATAATCATTATAGCGCGAACTTCAATCCAAAGTATCTTATTTTCCTTTGAAACAATTCGTACTTCAATTTCTGAAGGAACTTCCTCGCCTTTCATCCTTTTTTGATATCGTTCAATTACCTCGTCACGATCTTCCGGATGAATAAGATCAATGAATGATTTGTGAAGCAATTCTGTTTCATCTCCTCCGATTACATTTTGTACCCTCGGATTGAAAAACTCAAGCTTGCCATCCTGAACTACTATTATACCATCGCTTGCATTTTCTATAACACTCCTATATCGCTCTTCACTTATTCGCAAAGATTCTTCGGCATATAATTGCTGCTGCTCTTTTTCAAGATAACTTAATGCAAATGATATATCATCTGATAATTCATTTAAAATATTAATTTCTTCTTCCACGAAGAAGAAAGGTTCCTTTGAAAGAAGGACTAATACCCCCTGGTTCTCCCCAGAAGGTCGTAAAGGAAATACAGCACATGAGCGCCATTTATCGGATTTAGCCTGCCGCCGCCAATACTCCATTTTATTATCATTTGCAATATCATTACATACATAATAAGTCCTATCTCGTATTGCAACGCGTAATGGATTAAATATATCCAGATTATCATCTATTTTAGTCATTTGTTCTACAATGCCATCTTCAACATATCCTGAAAAACCTACAATGTTGATGCACCTGCTATCTGAATCATAGAATCCTATTGAAGCTCCCATAAATGAACCAATTTCAACTGCTATCCGGCAAATACTGTCAAGTAATTCCTGTCTTGTTTTTACGCGTATAATAAGTTGATTGATACTTCCTAAAATTGATATGACATGAATGAGTCGCGTATTTTTTTCTTCTATGCGCTTTAATTCATCAAGCAATCTTTCTCTTAGATGAGACCATTGTTTTTGATAAAGCAGTAGAAGTCCAACACCTATCGCTATTATTAAAATTGCAGCAAAACTAACTACGGATATCGATTGAAGATTTTTATTGGCTGCTGGAAGGCTAATTTGCTTGTGCAAAGCATAATAATAGTACGCCAGCACTGCAATTCCAATAAATATTATCAGAAAAATAATAATGTAAAGAACACCCCAGATGAAACGTTTTTCCCTTGCTATTTCGTCTACTGTTCGCCTCATGAAAATCCCATTTATATATTATACAATATTTTATTGTTAATCAACAATCAGCTAATAGAATATATATTTTCTCCTAACTTCACATAATAATGGTTCAAAGTTCCAGAATGTTTCGCTTCATCTATTCCTTCGGAATACTCGCAAACCCCGCCAATCCAACAAACCCAATAAACTCAATAAACCCAATAAACTCAACAAACCCAATAAACCCGATAAACTCAACAAACCCGATAAAGAGGGAGGGGCACGCCGAAACGTGCCCCTAACACGTGCAACACGCCCCTGTATATCACACGCGCTTTGAACAGGATCCCTACAGGGAATATTTGAAAGTAATGCCAAACAACAAGCGTTCCCTTATAAAATATTGAAAATTTGAATCACGTCTGAAATAACTCACACTGCTTTCTATATAGAAATCTTTTCTAAATTTATAAGTATATGACATCCGTATTTCATTATAATCATCTTTGAGTTTTTCTGCAAGTTCTACAAAAACAGGATTCGGATAGGTATTATTCCCGATTAAATACCCTGCTCCAATTGCCTGGTTATCACGAAATGCCCAGATTATGTCAAAAGAAAATTGATTTTGCACATAATAATTGTTCTTTTCATAATAAATTGAAAACATGGGTTGACGCAAGGCATCTATTTTTAATTTGAGATACTCGACCGGACGGTACTCAATGGCAGCGCTTACAATGAATCCTTTAAACGTTTGCAATGTTTCATTCTCCGGCTTTAAATTTTTATAACCGAACTTCATATATCCGGTAAAATGTGCTTTCGGATCAAAAACAAATCCAAAGTACCCCTGGTTTCCCTGGTAATTTCTATTAAAAGGATTGTAATCAAATTGATAAAGTTCTCTGCTTACATGAAAAAAGAGATTTGTCTTAGCAGTTACCGGTTTTTGAATTTCAAGAATATAGCGTGTTTCATCACGGCTGAGTGCTTCATTAATACTTTGTCCATAAAAAGAATAATAATCGGTGAAGAAATAATTATGTTTATTAAAGAACAGGGTAATATCCATATTCATCGGAGCGGGAATTTTTACCGAAGCGTCATAATACCTGAGACGTTGATCAGCCGGGATATCTGTTTCGGAGGATGGTCGTATGATTCCTTTATTATTTCCAATTGTTCCTTGAATAATCAATGTTTTTCTACCGGTAGTTATCGAAAAATCAAGCGTATGCGGATAATTGCGTAAATTTTCAAGATCGCGGTAATATACATAACTTATGTACTGGTATCCTCTAAAGAGCGCTATATTTCTTATAGCGAATTTTTCTTCAATAGCCGGACCTAACTGTGCTACTACATCTCCTATTTGTTCAATATTATTTGATAATACATTACTGTCGTACTGAAATCCCCATTTTACTTCGGGGATAAGTCTGATGAATCCAATCTTATACGTGTACAGTTCTAATGAAGACCGGATAATATCATGCAATGTTTCTCGTTGATGTATCTTTTTTTCCTGCGCACCCTGTAAATATGCACAAAACAACAGCATGAGGAGCAATGACACCGTTTTTTCAGTTAATTTCTTTATCATTATTATGAGTCTCTGAATAGACATTATACCAATCTTGTGAACTTCAAACAAGAAGAGCTTGTCATATTTGATAATTATTATATTATATGGCAAAATAAATAATTATCCTATATAAAAACACAATAAACATGTATTATTAATTATTAGATAATGCAAACAAAGATTTATTTAACAAAAAATGGCATCATCGGCAGAGACACTGAAGCAGATTATTATTTGCCGGATAGCTCGATTTCACGTATACATTGCGAGATTATTATCAAAGAGGGTGAATTGAGGATAAAAGATCTTGGAAGTAAAAATGGTGTAATCGTTAATCATAAACGAATTCAAGATTCTTATTTACAGGAAGGAAGCCTGCTCAAAATTGGGAAGTTGTGTTTTTATGTATCCAACGAAAATGGTGTTTACACTTTAAATCAGTGTCTGATTGATGAAACATATGAAAAACAAGCAAGCGCTGAATTATGTGATTCCGATTCAGGAGGAGCGGAAACAATGTACGCTAAAAAGGAGAATTCAAGCGCAGCAAATCTCCTGTTGAATGATGGCGTATTCGAGGATCAGAAATGCGTATCAGAAAAAGCAGAAATAGCGACCCGGGACTTTAAAAGAATTCTCAATGGATTCAGGGATAAATTAGGATGTGATGCATTGCTTCTTATTGAACTTACGGAGACTGGTTCAACAATACGGGAAAAAAGTGTAGCAGGAAAATATTTTTTAAGCAATTCAGTTATTAATTATATGAAAGAAATCGAACATGCAAATAGAATCTTGAAGCAAGAAACTAATGTAATAATTTCATCGGACGAAAATATCTTAAAAGGTGTTTGGGCGCCTAAAGAATTGAAACATAAAGGTTTTTCACTTTCAGGAGAAGCGGAATATTCAATTTATTGTGTTCCGGTTTTAGAAGAAGAGAGAATGATTGTACTCTATGCATTTTGGCAGGGAGGATGTCCCTCGCCAAGACGCGTAGAAACTATTATTATAAATGAAGGAAAAAGAATTGTTTTAAAGACACAATTGCAATGGAATGCAACAGACGCTTATCAGAAACAAGAAAACATATTAACAATGCTTTCGGAACCGTTGCGAGGGAAATCACCTGCTTTTGTAAATGCTATTGAACAAGCTTATAAAGCGGCGATGACTGATTTTTCCATAGTCCTTCTTGGACCGAGAGGATGTGGAAAAACAACTATTGCACGTGCTATCCATGAATTAAGTCACAGAAAACAATATCCGTTTATTGGTTTTAATTGTGGGAATTTTCAACCGACTCTGATTGAGGCGGAGCTTTTTGGAAGCAGGAAAGGCGCTTATACCGGTGCGGTTGACCAGCAAGGTTACTTAATCAAAGCAAACGGTGGAACAATTTTTATTGATTCGCTTGAATCATGTCCGCTTGAAGTACAAAGCAAACTGCGTGATGTACTCGAAGGACGTTCATTTCATCCGGTTGGTTCGAGAATAGAAGAAAAGGTTGATGTAAGATTTTTAGCAGCGATCAATGAAAATCCATTAACTCTTATCAAAGAAAACCGGCTGCAACTTGATTTTTGGGATAGAATAGGCGTGCAATTTATTCAAATTCCAGCCCTCTGGCAAAGAACATCAGATATACCTGAACTGACATTCTATTTACTGGAACGCGAACGAAATAAATGTTTTAATGAAAGTAAATTGAAAGGCTTTACACCGGAAGCAATACGAGCGCTTCAATCTTATTACTGGCCAGGAAATGTTAGAGAATTATGCAATGTCATTTGCAGATTATTGATCTACACGGAACACGAATTTGCTACCGAACAAGATATCAATAACGCAATCAATATATTAAATGATACCGGACATTTTGCTATGACAAAAGATATTTTTGAACTACCCTATGATGAAGCACACAGAATGTTCGATAGTCTCTATGTGCAAAAAAAAATGGAAGAAGCAAATAATAATAAAACGAAAGCAGCAAAATTAGCAAATATGCCCAGAACCACCTTCTGTCATATACTCAGAAGATCGAGCCAAATATATGTGAAATTTTCAAATATTTTCGGCAAACACAAAGATGCAAAGTCACAAAGTGAAGAATAACAAATTGTCATTTCAGACAAATTTATTGGTTCTATAAATGCACGAAGTGCCTCAGTAAAACAGAGAATCGTTGGGTGATTTTCTAATTTGATTATTCGGAAAGTGACCAAATTTGGCCGGCAGAATTGACCATTTTTGGTCACTTTGAATAAATAATACTATTTTGTTGGCAGATTCTTTTTCCTGATATGTTTCCGGGGAGCTCTCTAAACTTACTTTGGACGCTGCTTCTAACAAAAATATTTCAAGCTATTAACGGAATTGGTTTATTCATTTTTTTTCGCCAAATAGTGGCAATATATTTGCTCTTGAGATTTAAGTTAAA
>MFGW01000193.1:8373-13815 GCA_001780385.1 Candidatus Fischerbacteria bacterium RBG_13_37_8
GTGTTACTGAAGCATATGATGAATTTAGCATTTGAAAAAACTGTGCGAAGGTGGAGTTAGAACGTCATTGCGGGCTTTGTGAATCAAAGTCCGCAATGATATATACGGCTAAACAGAATATTTTAAACAATGCAGGAAACAAAAATATTTTGGAATAAAATATATGAAAAAAGAAAGTATAAATGGTTTAAAAAAGAAATGGTATGCGCTTTTTGTAAAAGAAAAATATAAATTGAAGATTGTAAAAGCACTTGCTGAACGAAAAATAGAAAGCTATGTACCGCACAGGAACGCTATAGGTGATCGCAACAGTAAGGCAAAAACTCTTTTCAGTGATTTTGTTTTTGTGAAATGTGATATTCTTAAGAAGAGGCGCAACTTAAGCGCAATAGAAGGCATTATTTCAATAGTGGGAGATCCTTTCCCTGAAAGCATTCCTGATAAGGAGATTAATTCATTAAAAAATATGATTGCATCCGGAATTGAATATAATAGTAAAAATTCAATATCACTAATAAAGGATTTGGAATTGCTGGAGCATCAGAATTAAGATGAAAATAAAATTTTACACGCTTGCAATTAGGCTCTTATATTTTATTTTGAATTGCCGGCATGTTTTCTTAAGATATTTTTCATCGATGATATCTTTTGTAAATCGATATATTTTCTGCGCATCCTGAACATCTGGAGGAGAACCATTAAGCATTTTTATGATTATTACATCTTCAGGCGCTACAACAGGTACAGCTACATTAAGTACGATTTTTTCGATAGCTCTATCGATGATTTCAGAAGGAATTCTGTCTGTACATTTCTGGATCAAATAGATAGTTTCCACGCAGACCTTAGTAGAGAATTTAGCAATAATAAAATCATGATGCGATGCTTTTTTTTCCGGGATTACTTTTTCAATAGAGATATTCTTTTTTTGCAATTGCTCAAGTATTTTTTCAAGGTCGCTGTTGATCTCATTGATAATAATATAGAAGTCATTAGGCTGTCTCTCAATTCCCCAGACCGCATTAGCAAGAGGTCCTGCAATAGAAAAAGGAATATGGTTTGTTTTTAATTGAGTTACTATAATGTTGAAAGCTTCTTCTTTCTTAATAATAAATACCCTTTAATATGATTTTTAAATTGCCCTTATTTAGTATAGACGAATATATAGGTTAAAAGGTTTTATGTCAAGAGAAATTTGTTGCGGCTTGACAGATCAATAAAATATCTTTAATATTATAATGTACAAATAGTATTTGTGAGAAGGAAGCAAATTCCGTGAATATCAGTGGGGAACTCTATTCAAAAAGACTATAGTTTCTAATAATTTTAAGATCCTGGTACATAGTGAATGTATAAATTCAATGTAATAGTAATAGGGGCAGGATCAACCGGCCTTTATCTTTCACGAAAATTAGCTGAGCAGGGGCTTAGTGTATTATTATTGGAAAAAAAGAAACATATCGGCGAAAATATAGTATGTGCCGGTGTTGTGAGCAAAAGAGCCTTCGAGGAATATAATTTATCGTCTGATTCGATTTTACTATCATTAAGAGAGATGCGCGTTGTATCACCGCGCGGCGCTTCAATTTTATACCGGCATCCGGATATTTTTGCGCATATTGTTGATCGCAGTATTTTTAATCAGAAGTTAGCAGAAGGAGCAGTACAAGCCGGTGTAACGCTTCTATCTTCAAATGAAGTAACGAAAATTATTATCGAAAATAATCATGTGCAGGTAAAGGCGCTGGAAAATTATAGTGCTGCATTAGCAATTATAACAACCGGCGTATCATACCGGCTCAACAAATGTTGCGGGTTGGGTGTTCCTTCTAAATATTTCAAAGGTGCTCAAACGGATATTTCGTTCAATGCAAAACTTCTTCCATCCCTGTTGGTCGGAAATAAAGTGGCTCCCGGTTCATTTGCATGGGCACTTCCATTGCCAAACAATATTGCAAGAATAGGCTTAATAACAGAAAGTAATCCCCGATTGTATATCCAACAATTGCTTAAAAGAATGTTTAACGAAAAAGAAATACAATACAACACGGATGCAAAAATACACTATAAACCAATAGCGCACGGCATTGTATCGCCTACATATAACGAGAAAATAATAGCAGTCGGCGAAGCCGCCGGTCAAGTAAAAACTACTACCGGAGGCGGTATTTATTTTGGATTCCTCTGCGCGGATATTGCTTGCAAGGTGATTGCAAAATGTTTCGCAAATAATAATTTTTCAGCTTCAGGTCTGCGTGAATATGAACAACTCTGGCATAAAGCATTGCGAAATGAAATTATCAATGGGTACTATATCAGGAAAGTATGTTCGCGATTAAGCGATGAGCGATTAGAACGGCTCTTCGATATCATTAGAAGCGATGGCATAATACCGCTTGTGCAAACTCAAGGCGATTTTGATTGGCATGCATTATTGCTGAAAATGGTAATGAATCGTTTCTCTTTACACCGTTTTTTTGCCCGGCAGCAATCAAAAGACGTTACTTAGCGCTTAGCATTGACAACAACAACAAAAAATACTATTATTGATATATGAAAGTAAAGGAATAAAAGTAATTTCTTAGCAAGGAATAAGCGCTGAAATATAGTATTATTTATCAGGAGATATTTTAAAAAATTAAAACGATGCTGATAATGTGCTGATGAAGCATAAAGGGATTTAATATGCGAAAATGGTATGCGATATATACCAAACATCATCATGAAAATAAAGTCGCATTGCAACTCAATGCAAGAAGCATTGAAAATTATCTCCCGATTTCAACTTCTCTTCGCAAATGGAAAGATCGCAAAGTATGGCTCGAATTGCCGGTGTTCCCCTGCTATCTCTTTATACAATGTGAGATAACAGAGCAATTGCATAAGTTGAGAAGAATGAGGGGAGTAATTTCTATTGTTGGTCATCCTATGCCGGAAAGCGTTCCTGATTATCAGATAGAATCTATAAGAAAAATATTAAGTTTTGACGTTGACTGGGAACATTTTACCGGATTTTGTGAAGGTGAAGAAGTCCTAATTGTAAAAGGACCTATGAAAGGTATAAGAGGGAAATTAATGGAAATCAGAACACAAAATATTTTGGTTGTTGAAGTCGAACTGATCAATCAAGGTGTAACTGTTCTCGTTGACCAAAGAGATGTCATGCCATACAATCATTCCGGTCTCCTGCCTTGTTCGGTAATTAATTATTATAAAAATACTGAATAGTAGTATCTTCGAACATGTCATTATCCCCCCCCAATCAAAAACCCAATTTATTTTGTAGGGGCAGACCCGTATGTCTGCCCCTACAAAATGCTCACAATGACAAACGGCACGGAATGCTCGCAAAAAAGGTAAACAGGTAAAATGGTAAGAAAACATTCACATAATGCTAACTTTGAACAATTTCTGGTTGAAAAAGGCAAACTTACTCTTGCAAAATTAAAAGAGGTCAACCATAAAATTAAAAACAGCAATAAAACAATAGAACAGGTATTGCTTGAATCTCATATTTCATCTGATGAACTCTCTATGCTAAAGGCAGAATTTTCAGGACATGAATTCATTCATGTAGCAAGGATGCCCATTCCTCAACAACAGATATGGAGATATATAAAACTGATATATGTAAAGAAACATAAAGCGTTGCCTATTAATTATGAAAATCATATATTGACAGTAGTGATAGCGGATGCTGAAGATACCATGGTGCTCGAAGATATTAAGAATGCTTACATGGCGCAAGATTTTCTCATAAAAAAAATAAACATAGTTATCAGTACACCCGAACAAATTAATGAAGCTATAAAACGATTTTACCGGGCAACGGGACAGGAAATTGATATTGATGATGTCATGGATCAGGTAGAAGAAAAGTATAGACCTGAGATAGTAATAGCTGATATAAAGCAGGATGAAGTCAATGCGGATAGTGATCCAATTGTTCAACTTGCCAATAGAATAGTAGAAGAAGCGGCAAAAAAGAATGCAAGTGATATTCATCTTGAACCTGATTTAAACTATTTGCGGGTGCGTTATCGAATTGATGGCGGACTTATTGAAGTAGTCCGCATTCCCAAATATGCACAGGATGCACTTATTTCAAGATTTAAAATAATGGCAAATCTTCGAATAGATGAAAAAAGGATACCACAGGATGGCAGAATTGAATTTTCCAACAATTTAGCTATTGTAATCCGGATGTCAACTGTTCCTATGTTGCAAGGTGAAGATGTCGTAATGAGAATCCTGGATACGAATAATCCATTTCTTGCAATTGAAAAGCTTGGATTTTCGAAAGAGGATAAGCTTGCATATATTTCTGCAATTAAAAGTCCATATGGCTTAGTGCTTCATGTTGGACCAACAGGCAGTGGTAAAACAACCGCTCTGTATGCTGCTTTGAAATATCTTGATACAAATGATACAAAGATAGTGACAGCGGAAAATCCAGTCGAATACGTGCTCGGCGGTAAAATCATGCAGAGCAATATAAATCCGGCAGCAGGTCATACTTTTGCCGCAGCGCTAAGAGCTTTCTTGAGACATGATCCAAATATAATTCTGATTGGTGAAATAAGAGATTATGAAACTGCAAAAACTGCCGTCGAAGCTTCCTTGACCGGTCACCTGGTCTTTTCGACTCTTCATACGAATGATGCAATCGGAACCGTGACGAGACTTACGGAAATGGGTATCGAAAATTATATGGTCGCAGATTCACTGATGTGCGTCTGCGCACAACGTCTTATCAGAAAAATATGTCCTTCCTGCAAAGAATCCTATATTATTACCGATGAAGAATTAGAATTAATGAAGGACGAAATTCCTGATTCCTCGATCTGTTATCGCGGAAAAGGATGTAAATTATGCGATGGAACCGGTTATAAAGGTCGCATCGGAATATATGAAATAATGAGATTCAATAGCATTCTACAGAATCTTTTAATTAAAAAAGCAAGTACCAACGAACTTCTCAACGCAGCAGTGGAAAACGGTATGAAAACACTGCGACAAGATGCAATCTTAAAAGCCCTCGAAGGCATCACAACAATCGAAGAAGTACTGAAACATACCATGGAAGATTAAAATAATGTATTTTCAGGATATATGATGTATTATTTTCCCTGATGTGATTGAGATATATGAATTTGTGTGGGGGTTTGTTGGGTTTATTGGGTTTGTCGAGATTTCAGAAGGAAGGTGTGCTGAGAAGCGTCACAAAATGATCAATGTAATATGATTAAAGCAATTATACAATGTAAATCAGATTTGCATAGCAGCAGTGGTTTTCACGGTAAAGAATACGGAGAATCTCTTTATATAAGTGATGCAGAAGGAAATCCGTGTAACACTGTATGCAAATAAGCCGTAAGATAATGACAGGTACATTGGTATTTAATAGTGATCTGCATATAAGGGATGCGACTTCTGATAATA
>MFGW01000193.1:13832-17114 GCA_001780385.1 Candidatus Fischerbacteria bacterium RBG_13_37_8
GTGAAAACGCATGATGGTATTCCCTATATACCAGCTTCTACTATTGCAGGCGCATTAAGAAAACTTGCAGAGGAACATTTTACTCAACAACAGGTAAGCGAAGCTTTTGGTGTAATGAATGACCGTGCATCAAAAAATAATGTATACTGCTCGAAGGTAATTTTTTGTGATTCACCGCTCATAAGCGAACGGATACAGTTGCAAGAGCGAAAAGGAATCTCGATAAAACGAAGCACTGGAGCTCCGATAAAAGATTCAACCTATCGGTATGAAGTAATTGAAGAACCTGTTTTTCAGTTCAAGTTAATTATGGAAAATCCCGTTTATGAAAATGAGCTGATGATTGATTTGTTGATTGAAGAATGGCGAGCCGGAAGAATTAATATAGGCGGACGAAAATCTGCCGGACATGGTTTCTGTCAACTTATGGATTTGCATTGCGCCGTTATTGATGCGAAACATAAAGATAATTTAAGTAACTATATTTTGAATGAGGAACTTATTTATAAAGACTATAAACCGGCAGAGGCACGAACCTGCGGCAATAGTAATTATATCGAGATCGAATATGAATTATCATTAGAAGAGATTGATGCGGGAATACTTGCCGGCATGTTCGTACCCGGCGATGAAGAAAACGCTTGTCAGTACGTAGCATTAAAAAATAGTAAAGGTAAACACTTCATCCCGGGTTCAACAATAAAAGGCGCATTGCGCGCACAAACTGAAAGAATAGAACGATTTCGCCACTCTGGAAAAACCGATGCTGTGTGTGATCCTACTGATTTAATAAATAGTTGCTCAGCAAAAATAAAAAATGCAATAAAGGCAACTCCAGTCGATGATACTATTGGAATAAATATTAAAGAACTATCCTGTCCGGTTTGTCATTTATTTGGCAATGCCTACCATCCTTCAAAAATATATGCAACCTCCGCTTGCAACAATACAACTAATGCCTCATGTTTTATTACTAACGCTGGCATAGATAGAATAACCGGAGCTGCTATCAAAGAATCAATTCGTTCAATAGAAATAATGACCTCCGGTTCCTTAACCGGTAAACTTATCATAAAAAACATTGATAACAGTGAAGCAGTGCTTCTTTCTTTTTTGCTGCGTGATTGGATAATGGGTGATATCAGGCTTGGATATGGAAAAATGAAAGGATTCGGAAGATGCACCATGTCAATAAAAAAGATACAGTTGTGCTGGCAGGATGATAATTGGCTGAATAGCTACAAAACCGCCCTTATCGAAAAAAGAGGCTTGTATAATACTGCCATGCTTGAAGGTAAAGATTTAAACCTCAACACCTTCATGAAAACATGGAAACAATAAACCATTCGAGTTTATTGGGTTTATCGGGTTTGTCGGGTTTATTGGGTTTATCAACAAACCCGACAAACCCGATAAACTCGACAAACCCTTAAACTCGAATGGTTTCGTTAATAGTATGGGATGGAACATACATCAGAATCCATATAATTTTGTTCGTTCTTATGAACGGATAGTAGACAAAGCTGGGAAAGTAAATGAAAGTAATCTGCGCATGCATTCTTGTTTAGAAGGTCATAATGGATATGTGGAGTGTGAGTTAATTAATAAAACACCGTTATTTACCGGGGGAGTTGCAGGCAGAAAGAACCAATTCTTAAGGATAAATGATCGACTGGTAATTTTATCAACTTCACTGAAAGGAATGATTCGTTCATTTATTGAAGCATTGACCGGATCATGTTTATCGAATAATTTCATTGATGGAAGATTGACATTCCGGAAACCGGAAAATTGGAAATTTCAAACCGGGAAAGTGAAGCATGTTCCGGAGTTTCCCGGTGATCATGGAGAAATAGTACTGTCTGCTTCAAAAGCATCCCAGCAGGAACATAAAAATAATAAAGGAACTATATTATTTGATTATGAAGCAAGAATAGAATATGAAAATATAATGAACCGGTGTTTCATTTATGATCTTAATGATAAAAAAAAGCCGGATGATAAAAATAAGAAACTGATAGCAGGTATGAGTGTATATTTTCAAGAAGAAAATGGATATGCGGTATATTTATCAGCAATACCGTCGCCGAGAATTTTTTACAGGCGCACGATTGGCAGCCGCATTTTTTTACCGCTTGAATATGAAGAGAGATTGAATGAATTTTTGCGTTGTTCAAAAAAAAATCCTTGCACATCTTGCGCTCTTTTTGGATATGTGGACGGTAATGAAAATGCGATGGGAAAGGTAGCATTCTCGCATGCGATAATGCGTGATGGTGAAAGGTATAGTATGGAGAAAATAGAATTAAAAGCGGCAGGAATTCCTCAACCTGGCGCATGTAATATGTATTTATCGATAATGGGTGAAATGGATAAGGTGCGTGATTATGACGGTAATATGATTTTGAATGAAACAGGGAAAGTGCGTGGCAACCAGGATATTTATGAGAAAATCTGTTTGCGTGGCAGAAAATATTATTGGCACGCAAATGCCAGCATACCTTCAATTTTAAAAGAACAACAATTGTCAATTGAACGTTCAAAAGGATTAGTTCCACTTATAACGCTCGAAGTTCTTAAATCACAAAATTATTTTGTGTTCAAGGTATATTTTAAAAATTGCACTGATTTTGAACTTGGATTATTACTGTATGCATTGATGCTTGAAGAGAATATGCATTATAAAATAGGCGCTGCAAAGTATGCAGGATTTGGCACTATAAAAATTAATGTAAACAATCTTTTCATTGAAAATTTAGCAATGAAATATCGCAGTATAAATACTGCTTACATTGAAAAAAAGAGCGAGGAGATTCCCGCTCTTATCGAAAAATTTAAAAAACAATGCGAGCGTAGCACGGAAAAGGAATTTGATAAAATACCGGCAGTTGAGGATTTAAGAATCATAATGGATATAACTCGTTCACCGCATAAGGTAGGATATGAAGCTATAAGTGACAGACGGCATAGCTGGTATCGAACGAATAAAAACATGCCGTTACCCTCGCTCAAGGATCAATAAAGGAATAAAATTATGGAAAAAATATTAGTAGTAGATGATGAAGAAAGAAATTTAATCCTGATAAGGGATATCCTTCAAGTGTGCAATTACGAAATACATTTTGCGCGAAATGGAAAAGAAGCGATTGATAAAACCATCGAATTAAGTCCGGATTTAGTTATTCTTGATATCAGGATGCCGGTAATGGACGGTTTTGAAGCATGCAGCACTATTAAAACTTTGGAAGGTTTTATTCCTGTCATTATTGTAACAGGATTGGA
>MFGW01000193.1:17150-20895 GCA_001780385.1 Candidatus Fischerbacteria bacterium RBG_13_37_8
CGCTGATGAATATATCAATAAACCTTTCCATATGGTTGAATTGATCACGCGCGTAAAAAATCTGATTATCCGTAAAAATTTATTTGAGAGAATGAATGGTATCCTTCAAGATATAGATGCTGTTACTTCGTATTCGCAAGATGCTATGATTAAATATGAAACTGATAAATTTGTATTTAATGAATGGATTCTTTCTTTTCTTCAGCAATTTATTCATGAGAGAGGTGAAACGCAAAAAAGCGGTCATGAATTTATAATTCTAAGTGCACCCACTGCTATGAAAACTGATAATCTTATATTCTGGAAAGAAAAAGGCATGCCGAGGCAAAAGCCAGCTTTACTTCCTCAAGAAATTATTGCTAATTTTATAAGAGGGAAAGTTATTTATCAAAAAGCACCGCATATTCCCATTAAGAACGAAATTGAAAAATTTATATATTTCAGTACAGGAAGATCAATCGAACTCAAGAATTATTTTGGGTACATGGAAAAAAATGGGGGCGTAATCGGTGTGAATTTTACCGGTGCACATGGAGAATATCATTCCATTATTTTTAAAGAAATTGTTTTGATAATAAATTTTTTCAAGACTATTCATGCAAAGCATAAAGAAATAGAGACGGCTTTCAAATATACAATATCAGCTTTAGCGAGAGCATCAGAGGCGCATGATGATCAAACCGGTAATCACATTGTGCGAGTTAATGAATATGCCAAAATATTAGCGGAGGAAACGCAAATGGATCGTGAAGCGATAAATACGTTGTACTATTCAGCACAAATGCATGATGTTGGAAAAATAATGATACCGGCTGATATCCTGAAAAAACCAGCAGCATTAACGCATGATGAATTTGAAATCATGAAACAGCATACGGTTCATGGTGCACGCATACTCGGTTCTGCTTCTAAATTATCCTGTGCACGTGAAGTAGCGCTTTATCATCATGAGAATTATGACGGAACAGGTTATCCTCATGGATTAAAAGGAGAGGATATTCCGCTTACAGGAAGAATAGTAAAAATAATAGATATATACGATGCTTTAAGAAGCAAGAGACCCTACAAAGAAGGATTTTCACATACGAAAGCCTGCGTATGTATCTTGAATGGCGATGGAAGAACAATGCCAGAACATTTTGATCCGACATTGCTCGCAGTATTCAAAAAGAAAACGGATGTCTTTAATGATGTCTTTGAACAATTAATTGATTAGAAGCAATCTCTTATCACTTTTGTGCTTTGACGATTTTACAGCATTCGATTGCTGTCGCGTTTAAATAATCAACGGCTTTCCCCTATTTTGTCCAATATATTAAATCATGGCTTTTAAAAATGAAGATTGTTTTCTTGATGTCATTCCTCAGGAAAATGAAGTTGGTACTCCTTTGAAAAGTGAAATTGAACAACAAAACCTCTGCTCATATTTAGAATATATCAATCAATTAATTGATATTTTTAAAACAGAACCACTGCAGAATTTCTTCAAACAACTCCATAATATGGGATTCAATCATAATATGAAAGTATTAATAGAAACCGAAAAAGGACTTCTGAAAGAAATGGCAAGGAGCATGGATACCATGCCGCTTCGAGGTCTCTATCCCACAAATGAATTTTTTAAAAATGACCAGGAAATTGAATCGCTCGATCATGAACGTCTTGAACCAAAACAAGAATTTGATGCTACTTATATGGCGCATCCTCTTCACTGGAAACATAATGAACCAAAATCCCTTGTCCTGATTCCTCATACCGTTATTGAACATGAAAGTAGTCGTGTCCTCTCTATAATTGTCAATATACTTCATTTTATTGCACACCATTATTTTAAAGAAGCAACCGATCAAAAACAAAAAAAGAATGAACAGGAATTTGTTTCTTTTGCCTCCCATCAACTCAAAGTACCCCTTGCTTCCTTTAAAAGTGGTCTCGATATGCTGAAAAGACAAAAATTCGGTGAACTGGATTGGCGCTATGCAAAAATTATAGATATCATGGATAAAGAAATTGAAAATATGAAAGAATTGATCCTGCGCTTGCTCGATCTATCACGTGTGCAATCTCAAATAGCAGCGCAATACAACCCGGTTCATATTATGAAACTGGTTCAAGAAGTATGCGTTTCTCTTGAAAAAATTAAAAATGAAAAATCACTTGTTTTTAAAATCATTTGTAATGCTTTGATAGAAAATTTTCATTCCGATGCTCTGCTCATCAAACAAATAATGATGAATCTGATTCATAATGCTTGTAAATTCTCCCCTATCAACGGAAGAATACTCGTAGTACTCGAATTTGATAAATCTGTACCAAGTTTTACTATGAAAGTAGTAGATGAAGGTCCAGGTATCGAAGAAGATAAAAAAGCCTTTATTTTCGATGAATATAAAGGCAGTTATCATATTAGCTCGGATATCCCAAGCACCGGCATCGGTCTGTCCATCTGTAAAAAAGTCACGGAACTTCTCTATGGAAGAATTCATATTGAAAGTCCCACACGTCATATTTTTGAAAAATATGGTCTCGAAATGCGCGAAGAATCAAAAGGATGTGCCTTTATCGTGCAAATTCCTATCCAAATCCATTGAGTTTGTTGGGTTTATTGGGTTTGTTGGGTTTATTGGGTTTATTGGGTTTATTGAGTTAATAGGGTTGATCTTTTAGTCTAATAAACCCGACAAACCCAATAAACCCAATAAACCCAACAAACCCGTTAAACCCAACAAACCCGCTAACCCAACAAACCCGTTAAACCCAATAAACCCAATAAACTCAACAAACTCGATAAACTCAAAAAAAAAAGGGGGTAAAAGTGAAGAAAAAATTACTTATTGCAGACGATAATGAATACCTTGTGGAAATTTTGAAAACGGATCTTGAAATGCTTAATTATGAAGTTGATACAGCGAAAGATGGTGAAGATGCATTAAAAAAAATTGCGAATAATAAACCGGATTTGCTTATCCTGGATGTAATGATGCCAAAACTGAACGGATATCAAGTATGCAGAAAAATCAAAAGTGATACTGATTTGAAAGATATTGCAGTTATTATGCTTACGGCGAAAACGGCGCCGGATGATAAATACTGGGGCATAGATTGCGGTGCGGATGAGTATATGACAAAACCATTTGAAACAGAAGAACTGGAGGATTTAATAAAAAAGAAACTGGATGAACGAACACGCGGAAAACGTTCTCATTCTGTTACAGGTTTGCCTGTTATAACTGTATTTAATGATGAACGTGAAAAACGATCTCAAACAGGAGTGCCATGTGCTATTCTACGTTTTCATTATAAAGAAGATTGTCTTGATGATATTGAAACAATGTACGGAAAATTTTGTACTGCTGATGTTCTGAAATTAACCGCAAAACATTTATCAGATTTCTCGGATGGATTAAAAGCACATAATCCTTTTCTCGGATATAGCGGTGATAATTGTTTTTTTATTTTAATCAATGCATCAAAGGAACAGACAGTTGAAATTGGTAAAAAATGTGCTCAATATTTAAATAAAATGCTGGGTAGTATTGACTTAAGCAAAAATGAACCAAAATCAAAACCAGTTGACAAGAAACAACCCGTAGTAATGCTTGGTTGCAGTGTTCAGTTAATCAATCAGGAATAGCGCGCTCGTCAAAGCACAAGGACATATAGTATTTGAATATAACGATAAATAGGTAGCGTGACAAAAACAAAGAATACGGTTCTAAGTTAAAAAATGAGTGTAGAAGAATTA
>MFGW01000193.1:20924-21225 GCA_001780385.1 Candidatus Fischerbacteria bacterium RBG_13_37_8
TATCAAAGATATGAGCGACGCAATTATTTTAATGAATGACAAGGGTAAAATAACACTGGTAAATGCTAAAGCGGTTGATCTGTTTAAAATTCAAATAGATGAAAAAAAAGTTGATTTTAAATCGAATCACCTTGAATCTATCATAAAAAAAATGAGAGAGGTTCTTTCAACGTTACAACCAGTCTCTTTTCAATTTCAGACAAAAGATTCGAAACCTGATTATTATAATGTGTTCATTCAACCTCTTAAATTTGAAGGAAGTCTCGAAGCTTTTGCTATGATCAGTGATATTACTGAAATA
>MFGW01000193.1:21233-22765 GCA_001780385.1 Candidatus Fischerbacteria bacterium RBG_13_37_8
ACACGAACTGCGTTCATCTATTTTAAGCAAGCTCTCTCATGAATTGAGAACTCCAATCAATAATATTAAAACTTCTCTGAAAGTATTGAAAAAAAAGATTTCCGATCCTGAAAATAACCTGGATAAATTTTTTTCAATTATTGAAAAAGAAATTGAGCATCTGCACGTTAATATTGATAGTCTCCTGGATTTTTCTTGTTGTTCTTCTGAACAAATTGATCTGGACTGGAACAGTAATAATTTAAATGAAATAATAAAAAAGGAAGTTAATGATTATCTGCTTCACTTTGCTGATAAGGAAATCAGTGTCACGATGAAATTACCTACTACGATGCCGGATTCATCTTTTGATAGAGAAAAAATAATTAAAGTCATTAACAATTTACTTAAAAATGCTTATAAATTTACACCGGCTGGAGGTTCAGTTCAAATCGGCGCAGAATTTTTCCAGAGTTTTGCTGAAATAAAAAACAGGTATCATATTGAAACAGATTTACCCGGTAAAGCGCAATATGCTCTTGTTTATATAAAGGATTCAGGCTCGGGCATTGAAAAGAATGAATTGCAAAAAATATTTGAACCATTCTATCAATCAGAATCTATTTTTGATCATAAAGAAGGCACCGGTTTAGGTTTATTTATATGCAAATCAATAGTGCAGGCGCACGGAGGTATTATCTGGGCTGAAAGTAATTCCGAAAAAGGTTCCTTGTTTTATTTTGCGCTTCCTTTAATTGGCACCGGCGAAGAAAAAACTAAAAGTATATTTTTTAAAATCCGCGATTAATAATTATGGCTCGTATTGATATTTATGTAGAAAGAATTCCCTTCGAGAAAGACTGGTTTCTTATAATGGAAAGTGATAATCCGCCGATTCTGGTCTCAAAAGATGGGAAGAAAAATGTCACGAATCAATTATTGGGCATGATTTTTATTGTTGATTTATTGTATGAAATTCTGCCGCGTGATCTTAAAATACCATTTGGAAAACCGAAAGGTGAATTTAAATTTATATACAAAATGGCGGCTGATAAACCTTTTAAAGTCGCCATATTAAAAAATAATGCACGTATCCGTGTTACTTTTGTCCCGCAGGTACATGAAGTAGCAGAGAAAGAAATAGTACTGAAAGTAGCGGAAGAAGGGATAAAAGTACCCGGTATGGATGTGTTGCTCGAGGAATTATGTAATATTCAGGGTTCTGATTTGCATTTATCGGTAGATTTCCCACCGGTAGTACGTGTGAATGGTGAAATGCGTAATCTCGGTGAATACCTCCGCATTCAAAAAGATGAAATGGAGCAGCTCATTCTTAGCATTATGCCGGAACGTTTTGTCGAGGAATTTAAAAATACAAATGATGTCGATTTTGCATATGAATTAGAAGGAAAAGGTCGTTTCCGAGTTAACATATTCAGAGATAGAAGAGGGGTTGGGGCTGTTTTTCGACTCATACCGTATCATGTTCAATCGCTGGAAGCATTAGGTTTGCCGGGAGTGGTGAAATCTCTCTGTATGCTGGATAAAGGTCT
>MFGW01000193.1:22815-26679 GCA_001780385.1 Candidatus Fischerbacteria bacterium RBG_13_37_8
CTATGATTAATTTCATAAATATGGAACGACATGATCATATCATCACCATTGAAGACCCGATTGAATTTGTGTATGATAATAAAAATTGTTATGTCAATCAACGCGAAATCGGTAGCCATACGAATAGTTTTAAGAAAGCGTTGCGTGCGGCTTTACGTGAAGACCCGGATATAGTCTTAGTCGGTGAAATGAGAGACCTCGAAACTATTGCCATTGCACTTGAAACTGCTGAAACCGGTCACCTTGTGCTGGCTACTTTACATACTACATCTTCTACTTCAACTATCGATAGAATCATCGACCAATTCCCCCCAGATCAACAATCACAAATTCGCGTCATGCTCTCCGAAACATTGCGCGGTGTCGTTGCACAAACTCTCGTTAAGAAAAAAGCAGGTGGTAGAATGGGCGCCTTCGAAGTTCTTCTCGTGAATAATGCAGTCGCTAATTTAATACGCGAAGGTAAAACCTTCCAGATACCTTCAATAATACAAACCAACCGCCAAGCAGGTATGATTCTTCTGAATGATTACCTGATAAATCTTGTAAAAGAAAATATCATAGGTGTTAAAGAAGCATATAAAAAAGCTTCTGATAAAACCAGTCTTGTCTCCCTGCTTAAAAATGCCGGCGTATCTCTCGATGGCGTCGCATAAAATATGTTCAAAGTTCAAGGTTCAAGGTTCAAGGTTTCCTTAAAATACCGCATAGGGACGAATCTCGTGTTCTCCCTTGCGTGGCAATCCCTGACTTTTGTCATTGTGAGTTTGCCAAAGGCAAACGTAACAATCCCTGACGGACTATAAAAGCCATAACCCCTTATACAATAATCTCGATCACTCAAATCCTATGCTTACTATTAAAAAATTAAAATTATTAATTATTGAAAGCTCCGGTGATGATGCAATGCGTATCGTTCGCTTGCTTGAACTGAACGGCTACCAGGTAACTTGGACACAAGTGCAAAATGCTCCTCAATTGAATAATGCACTTCATAATGAATCCTGGGATATTATTATCTCCGATTATTTGCTGCCCGGTTTTAATGCTTTCGATGCATTACAAATAGTAAAAGAAAGTGGGTTTGATATACCATTTATATTAGTATCCGGTGAAATAGGAGATAACCTCGCATTAAAAGCAGTAGAAAAAGGAGCACGGGATTATGTTATGAAATCAAATTCATCCCGCCTGGTATCGATAGTCGAAAGAGAAATAGGCTCAGCTTCCGCCCGCGAAAACCATAAAATAACTAAAGAAGCACTCAATCAATCAGAAGAAAAATATCGCCTCCTGGTTGAAAATGCCAATGAAGCAATAGTGGTAGCACAGGATGGTAAATTAATATTTTGCAATCGCAAAACATCTGAAATCACCGGATATTCTAATGATGAATTAATGAAAATGCTTTTTATGGAACTTATTTATCATGAAGATAGAGAAATGGTGCTTGAACGTCATAAAAAAAGATTAAACGAAGAAGAGCTCCCGTATCTGTATCCTTTTAGAATTATCAATAAAAACAGTCAAATAAAATGGGTGGAAATAAATGCAATAGTAATAAACTGGGATAAGAAACCTGCAACTTTGAATTTCTTGCTTGATATTACGGAACGTGTACGAATTGAACAAGAAAAAGAAAAATTACAAAAACAATTTTATCAGGCACAAAAATTAGAAGCGATCGCTACATTAACTTCCGGAATTACACATGATTACAATAATTTGCTTACTGCCGCCATGGGGAATGTCGAATTACTCCGTCGTCACCTGACCATGGACGAAAAAGCTGCAAAATTTTTAGAAAATCTGCATTATTCCTGCCGCTGCATGGCAAATTTAACGCGGCAGCTTTTATTGTTCAGCCGTAAAGAACCTATACAGGTGCGTAACATTAACTTAAACCAGTTGATTATTAATTTACTTAAAATGATTGATCGTTTAATAGGAGAAGATATTACCCTGACGACACAACTCACTGATGATCTCTGGCTTGTTGGTGGTGATTCCGGTAACTTTGAACAGGTGATTATGAATCTTATAGTAAATGCAAGGGATGCTATGCCCAACGGCGGTTCCATCACTATTTCTACTCATAATGTTATTCTTGATGAAGACCGGAGTAAGTTCTATGGAGAAGTGAGTCCCGGTAGATATGTCTGCTTTTCAGTCACGGATACAGGAACCGGAATAAATAATGAAACGATCCAGCATATTTTCGAACCTTTCTTTACTACCAAAGAACGAGGTTATGGCACCGGTCTCGGTTTGGCAGTAGTCCATGGCATTATAAAACAACATAACGGAGGTATCTCGATCTACAGCGAACCGGGCAAAGGTACTACTTTTAAAATATACCTTCCAGCTTGCCTCGAAACTCGTTCTGATGAATCAGAATTTATCCCATGCTCCGAAGATTTAAGCGGTAATGGAAAACGTATTCTGCTTGTCGAAGATGATGCCGGCGTCCGCAATGTCACCAGAATAATGCTCACCGCTTCAGGCTATCATGTCTTCCCGGTCGCTAATGCAAAAGATGCATTTGAGCTTTTCAAAAAAGAAAATGGAAATTTTGACCTGGTATTTTCTGATGTCGTTCTCCCGGATGAATCAGGCCTTGACCTTATCGAAAAATTATGCGCAATAAAACCTTCTTTAAAAATGCTGCTTGCATCCGGATACACGGATAATAAATCACGCTGGAAAATTATTATCGAAAAAGGATATCCATATATTAATAAACCTTATGTTATGAATGAACTACTCAGCATCGTAAAAAAAAGTATCTTAGATTCCTGATTGCATTATTCCATCCCTTGTAATGAATATCCTCGATGAAAATCTTTGACTGGACACAAAGACACAAAGTGAAAAAGGAAAAATCATAATCTAGAACAAACATGCTGTCTCTAAAATTGCGCGAAGCGCCTATAAAAAAAAACAAAACGCAATGCTATTCCCCCATTCTTATGTGTAACCGCTGCGGAAGCACACGGCGCTCCGCATGGCCGTGTGCTTCCCAGCTTCACTTTATCGTATTGCACCTTAGGGGTTGTAAAGTAATAACATTTACAACCCCTAAACAAAAAATGCAAATAATGACCATTCCACGGATACGTCAAAGTCGGCGCAAATGTAACATTATATTAGCATTATTCAAACGCTCAATTTCTTAAAAAATGAGCCCTGCTCTATGTTTTGCGCCGACTTTGACGATGCCGTGTGACCATTCCGGAACAGTATTGACAAACTTGAATTATTATATTATATTATTATATCGCTGATTCAAAAGGGAAAGTGTCCCTTATTGAAAAATGAATTAAAACGGTGATCTTGACTCAAGGAAAAAATGTAATTGTCACTAACATTCGGGAAGTCTGTCTTCGCAATCCCATCAAAACCCCTCAAACTCAATAAACTCGAAAAACCCGTTAAACCCCTTAAACTCGATGAATGTCCACGTTGAAAAACGTATCTACGAAGAATTGATCGCATGGAAGAAAAGCGTTCAGTTGACTGAATCCATTTATCAGATCACCCGCGCTTTTCCTGAACATGAACACGATCCTCTTGTCGCTTCTCTTAAAAAAACAGCACTCGGTCTCTCTTCCACTATTGCTAAAAGCCAGGTGCTTCCTACACGGAAAACAATGCACCATCATATTAAACAAGCGCTTCATGCATGCGCTGAATTATCCATGCACCTCGAAGTAGCTAAAAATTTAGGATATATTATCCTCGCTGATTATAATACTATTTGTAAATCTATTAATGAAGAAATGTTTATTGTTTGTCGCATGCATGAATGTATCTTCAAACGAACTTTCGATTTACTTTTATCATTGCTTGGATTAATCATCGCTC
>MFGW01000193.1:26707-26849 GCA_001780385.1 Candidatus Fischerbacteria bacterium RBG_13_37_8
AATTCTTTTCGAGGATGGATTCCCGCTTTTCTTTACACAGGAACGAGTCGGTAAAGGCGGAAGAATATTTCGCGCATTTAAATTTCGTTCGATGATAAAAAATGCTGAACGCGAACTTGGTCCATTGCAAGCTACAGAAAAT
>MFGW01000193.1:26861-27003 GCA_001780385.1 Candidatus Fischerbacteria bacterium RBG_13_37_8
TATTGCTTGCGTCAGGCAGTGCGTCCCGGTCTTACCGGTATTGCACAAATATATGCAGCACGCGATTTACCACGCCGCAAAAAATTTCGCTACGATGTGTTTTACATCAAAAAACGCTCACTCCTACTCGATATTAAACTCA
>MFGW01000193.1:27094-28089 GCA_001780385.1 Candidatus Fischerbacteria bacterium RBG_13_37_8
CAAACGTAACAATCCCTGACGGACGATAAGAAGCATCGTCCACCAGGGATTATTACATCCCGCTGGCGCGGGACTCATAATGACAGTGCTTCAGGAATTGCCACCCAAATAATCGATGCGCTCGCAAAAAAATATCAAGAATAAACACACAATTCACCCCTACTGCCCCCTGCCCACTGTCCCCTGTTCACTATATTAAAAGGAGGTAATCAATTCATGAAAACAGCATTAATCGCAGCATGTATCGTATTTACTTTCAGCATCTCTCTTATGGCAGCTAATGTCCCACAAAAAATTACCGGTTACATGGGCGGTCAAATATTTGACGATGATGAATCCACCCCCCTCGAAGGCGCTCTCTTAATACTGCAATCACAACAGGATGGAAAAAAATATAACGATATCAGCTCAAAAGATGGTACCTACCTGGTAAAAGATTTGATCCCCGGTATGTATAATATTACTATTATCTACCTGCAACGTGAATATCATTACCCCGGTCAAATTTTAGCGCCAGATAAAAAGAAATTTTATATTAAAGCATGCTGGGCTACTAAGCATGAAAAAGTAGTAGCAAAATTATTAGAACGTGAATGCAAATCACGCCAACCAATCGCATGGTGGAAAAAGAAAGAGTACATTATTATTGGTGGCGTCGCAGCGGCAGCAGCCGGCGCCGCCATCGCAATGAGAGAAGAGGAAGAAGCCAGTCCAACCAAACCTTAAAAAACAAGGAACAATACTGCTTTACCCACCCCCAAATTCTCTTTCGCCAATTATATATTATGAAAGAAAAAAACATACTATTCCTCCTTATACACCTCCCTCCTTTCATAATATACCCCTATCCTACTCACTTAATGCTTCTTCCTCCTCCTCTCATTTAAGCGCTTGCGTAAAAATAACTTGACAATTTTGCTGCCCAATCTTCACATTATCTTTGACAGATTATCGGTCGCAAAATCCTCGAAATAGCGCTGCTATTCCTGCGGTTT
>MFGW01000193.1:28113-29001 GCA_001780385.1 Candidatus Fischerbacteria bacterium RBG_13_37_8
AACGTGCAATCAAAAGAGCTTTAAAAAAGATAATAATCTGACTGAACAAACTAAAAAAACCGCAATCTCTATCATGTCTTACATAGCAGAAGGATATACTCGAAACAATAATCGTGAATTCGTCCAATATCTCTTTATCGCAAAAGCTTCTACCGCTGACCTGCTAAATCATCTCTATATAGCACACGACCTTGCTTATTTGCACGAAGAAGATTTTATCGAATTAACCACCGATATAAAAAATATTCAGCGCAATATCTCCCAACTTATCAAACATCTCCGTGCATCTTCATCGCCAGTACAACCAATCCCATCCAATCAAATCAATTGAGCTTATCAAGTCAACGGGTTTATTGAGTTAACGGGTTTATTGAGTTTGTCGAGTTTATAGGTTAACCCAACAAACCCAATAAACCCAACAAACCCTATAAACTCAACAAACCCAATAAACCCAACAAACCCAACAAACTCAACAAACCCAATAAACTCAATAAACCCGACAAACTCAATAAACCCGCTAACTCGATAATATTATGAATAATCAAAATCACAACAATAATCATTACGATAATAATTACATCAAACCGGACGAACAGGATGAGCCGGAACTGCGCGATTACTGGTATGTCATCCTCAAACGCAAAGAAATAGCGCTCATTTTCCTTGTCCTGGTTGTTGTCTTCACCTTAATCTTTTCGCTTATCCAGCGCCCGCTTTACAAAAGCACTGCCGTGATCGAAATCAAACCGGAACGCATTCAAATCGTCGAAGACCTCTCCGGTCAAATGTATTACTCGACTTCACTGGAAACATTGCTCAATACACAGGTCAAAGTATTGCAGAGCCGTGGCTTGGCTCGTATGGTCGCTTCAGAACTTGGTCTCTATA
>MFGW01000193.1:29032-32572 GCA_001780385.1 Candidatus Fischerbacteria bacterium RBG_13_37_8
TACTGAAAAATCTATCCAAACTCCTGCCACGCAATCTGATGATCAAATGCAAAGCATAACCGATGCTTTGCTCGGTTCACTGGAAGTGAAAATGATGCGCGGCACACGGCTCATTGAAATCTCCTTCACCATGCCGGATCCGAAAACTGCCAGTCTCGTCGCTAATTCATGGATAGAAAATTTTATCCAAATGTCCGCAAGCGCTGAAACTCTTACCGATCGCTCTACTAATATCTTCATCACGGAACAAATATCAAAATTGCAGCTTGAAATTGCTGAAAAAGAAGCTAATCTGCGCGGTCTCGCGCAAGATAATGAAATCGTTATCATGGATGAAAAACTTAATATCGCAATGAAAAACCTGAACCAGTTGAATACCTCCATCTTCGATGCACAATCCGAACGTATCAATAAAGAATCCTACTATAATAGAATCCGTAATTCACCTCCCGATGCCCTGCCGGAAGTCTTCAATAACCCGGTAATTCAAAATCTGGAAAATGACTATAATAAACTGGAAAAAGAACATAATGACAAGGCAAAAATCTTCAAACCGCAATGGCCTGAAATGCAACGTTTACAAGACCAACTCCTTAAAGCAAAAGAAAAATTAATCACGGAAAAAGATAAAATCTATCAAAATGTGCTCGATTCAGCTAAAGCTGAATACACGGCTGCACAACAAAAAGAAGATAAAATAACTCGTGAATTCCAACAACAAAAAAATGAAGCAATGCAAATCAATGAAGATGCCGTTTCCTATAATGCCATGAAAGCGGAACTGGACAACCAGAAAAGATTGCTGGATTCACTTCTGAAAAAACGCGGCGAAACCTCTATAACCGCTCAAATGCAATCGCAAACACAAAACAACATCCGTATTATTGACCGTGCCGAAGTACCAAAATCTCGCACGAAACCAAATATCAAGCTTAATATGCTCCTTGCACTCGCAATAGGTCTGTTCGGTGGTATCGGTCTCGCTTTCTTTATCGATTATCTCGATGATAAGGTGCGCTCTATCGAAGATATCGAGCATTTCATCAAACTGCCGCTTCTCGGTCTCATCCCACTTCATTCAGATGTAACACATCATAAAGATAACAAGAAAAAGAAAAACTGGTTCAGCACTTTTCTGAAACAGGCAGGCATTAAAACATCACTGCAGGCTTCCACTATGGCGTCTCGCGACGGTATCCCGTACCTGCTGACGCATACAAATCCAAAAGGTCTCGTCGCTGAAGCTTTCCGTGTTCTGCGCACTTCACTCCTGCTGTCTCGCAGTAACGGTAAAGCACGCTGTATCCTTATCACAAGCACACAACCTAAAGAAGGTAAAACATTCGTCTCCGCCAACCTTGCTATCGCACTCGCCCAGGTAAATAAAACCGTCGCACTCGTGGATTGCGATCTCCGTAATCCAACCGTGCATAAAATTTTCAAATGCGAAAACACGCGCGGCGTCACCGCCTATGTGTCCGAACAAGCAAAATTGAATGATGTCATCATCCGCACACCCGTTCAAAACCTGTGTATTATCCCGATCGGTCATCGCCCGGCTCGCCCGGCTGAATTACTCTCTCTCCCGCTCTTCGAACAACTCCTGAATGTTTTGAAAGAAAAGTTCGATTATGTCATCCTCGATTCACCACCTATCATGCCGGTCGCCGATACTTCCATCATCGCCGCTTGCGTCGATATGACTCTCCTCGTCCTCCTCAACGAAGGCACACCCCGCAAATCCGCTCAACATGCCCTGAAACGTTTCAACAGCATCGGTTGCCCTATCTTTGGCTGCGTCCTCAATTCCGTCGACCTCGAAGGTAAATCCTACTACCACTACCGCTACTATTCCTACAATTACTACTACTACGGCGCCCAACATCAAAAATAATGTTCAAGGTTAATTGAGTTAACGGGTTTATCGAGTTTATCGGGTTAACCCGACAAACCCAATAAACTCAATAAACCCAACAAACCCGAAAAACCCGTTAAACTCGTTAAACTCAAAACGTTATTATCTTTGCATTTATTTATAAATAAATATAGGATATAATCGAAATGCTTAAATACCGAGAATTAGCTGAACCTTTTGGAGGATAGTTTTATGGAGAGCATTATTATAAGCCGCAATGAGCTTAAAAAATTAATACGGGAAACGTTTATTGATGTGTTGACAAACAGAAAGGATTTAATAGAAGAAGCGGTAATAGAAGCCATTGAGGATATCGGGCTGTGCCTGGCAATGGAAGAAGGACGAACTGGAGAATTTGTCAACGAAAAAGAATTTACAAAAAAACTCGACAAAAGACTCAAAGGTTCAAAATGAAATTCAGGATAGAAAAATCCTTTGCCAGAGATGTTGATAAAATTTATGATAAAAGAGTATTGAAAAAGTTACGGACTATTATCTCAATGTTTGAAAAAGTCGAAACTATCTATGAAATACCGCATGTAAAGAAAATGGAAGGTTACAATACATATTACAGAATAAAAATAAGTGATTATAGATTAGGCATAGAAATGATTTCTACCAAGGAAGCAATCCTCGTAAGATTTCTACACAGAAAAGACATCTATAAATATTTTCCAAGAAAAAAACAAAAATAGAAATATCGATAAAAGAAGTCTTATAATGAAGGAACAACATGAAAATTGCTCGTTTCGAAGATATCGCATGCTGGAAAGATGCAAGAAACATAGTCAAGCACATTTACAAATTATGCAATATGAGCTCCTTTAAAAAGGATTTTAGCCTTGCAGATCAAACCAAAAGGTCTGCAATATCAATAATGGCGAATATAGCTGAAGGATTCACACGCAAAAGTAACCGCGAATTCATACAATATCTTTTTATTGCCAAATCATCTGCCGCAGAACTTCAGAGTCATCTTTACATTGCCCTTGATCAAAAATATCTATCCACACAAGAATTCCAACAACTGTACACTGAACTCGACCTCGTACAACGCAAAATATCATCATTCATCAAATATCTCCGCACCACCCTTAAATGAGTTCATCGAGTTTAACGAGTTTATTGAGTTCGTTGAGTTTATTGAGTTTATCGGGTTAACCCAACAAACCCAATAAACTCGACAAACCCATTAAACCCTATGAAACCCAACAAACCCAATGAACCCAATAAACCCAACAAACCCAATAAACCCAATTAAACTCTTAATAATAATCGCATTATTTTGCTCATATCTTTCAGCAGCTAATATTCCCGAACTAACTTCTTCCTCTATCACTGAATCCAACAACGAATTATTTATCACCTTCGAAATAACTGATTCCTATCAATTCGCCGTGCAGCTCATCGATAATCCCGTCCGCATAGTCATTGACCTCTGGCCCACCAGCAATAAACTTTCCCCCATTAAACAAACCAATACCACCTGCATTAAAGAAATACGCGTCTCACAATTTAAAGCCGCACCCGAATTCATCACACGCATCGTCGTCGAACTCCAAAAAGTCTCCCCCAAAGACTTCACCTATTCCCTCGAAAAAACCTCCTCCAACCTCACCCTCAAA
>MFGW01000193.1:32661-41551 GCA_001780385.1 Candidatus Fischerbacteria bacterium RBG_13_37_8
AAACCCAATAAACCCGTTGATTGATGATCCTATCGAAAATGATTACATCATCGGTGCCGAAGATCTGCTCGAAATCCGTGTCTTCGAATTACCGGAACTGAGTAGCACCGTCCGCGTCTCCTCCGACGGCAAAATTAATATCCCACCAATCGGTGATATCGATATCAATGGCTTCTCCAAATCACAGGCAGAACAAAAACTAAACCTGCTCCTCCGCGATTCTTTCGTCAATGAATCACATGCCGTCATCTTCATCAAAGAATTCCGCAGTCAAAAAATTGATGTAATTGGCGCCGTGCGTAAACCGGGCAGTTATCCACTCATCGCAAGAAAAACACTCCTCGAAGTCATCTCCGAAGCCGGCGGCCTCACTGAAAACGTAGGCGATCTCATCCATATATTCCGTAAAAGCAGCCCACACTCCCCTAAAATCGAAATAGACCTCAATGAATTAATACGCCAGGGTAATCCAGCATTGAATATTACCGTGCGCCCAGGCGATGTTATAAATATTCTCCCTATCGAAAAAATCACCGTCTACATCTACGGTGAAGTAGGGTCTCCCGGCGCTATCGAAATCAAGAAAAGCGAAAACACCACCCTCCTGAAAGCTATCATTAAAGCCGGAGGTCCCACCGACCGCGCCAATCTCTCCAACGCTACACTCAAACGCACCACACCCGACGGCAAAGAAACCAACATCAAAGTCAATATCAAGAACATTCTCAAAGGCAAAGACAAAGACCCCATCCTCCTCGACGGCGACATCATCATAATCCCCGAATCATTCTTCTAATGTGCATTCCCAACCCAAACCCAACAAACCCAACAAACTCAACAAACCCTATGAACCCAACAAACCCTATGAACTCAATAAACCCGATAAACCCGTTAAAATTTGCACCTATTTACAATTTCATATATACTAATAATGTGAAGGTAAAAAGCATTAGTTTAAAGGAAAATGAAAGAAAAGCTCTCCATTCGCTGAAGAATATTCTTTCTGATAAATTTGATCTATTAGATTTTCGTATTTATGGTTCTAAAGCGCGCGGAGATGCTACTGATGAATCTGATATAGATGTGATGATAATTCTCTATAAAGTTAATTCTGATATACGGTCTCAGATATATGACGTTGTTTTCAAGATTAATCTGGAAAATGACACATTTATCTCAATCACTATTTTCAATAAGAAAGAAATAGAAGAAGGCCCTATGTCAGAATCTCCCATTTATAAAACCATTCAAAAAGAAGGCATAGTATTTGACTATTAAGGAAAAACAGATAGAATTAGCAAAATATCGTTTGAAGCAGGCGGAAGAAAGCCTAACAGAAGCTCTTTTTCTTCTTGCTGGTAAACAGAGCCCTCGTTCAATTATGAACCGTGCCTATTATTCAATGTTTTATGCTGTTCTGTCATTAATGGTATTTGAAACCTTTTCATCATCTAAACACAGTGGAGTTTTATCTTATTTCAACAAACGATTTATAAAGGAGCGAACATTCGCTGAAGAACTTGGTCGCTCAATAAATAAAGCCTTTGAATTGAGACAAGAAGGAGATTACCGTGAATATACTGAACTGAATTATGAGGATGTTGAGCCCTTTATTTCTCAAGCGCAAACATTCTTAAACGCAGTAAAAGAATTCTTAGAAAGAAAGCATTTTAATTAAAAACAATGAAACTAACTCCGCATTCATTCCATAGCCGATATTTTTGCCTAAATAAAATATCTTCAGACCTACGTCGAATTGCTCCAATCAAAAAAACCAATTAATTCACTCAACTTAAATGAATCCAACAAACTCAACAGACCCGAAAAACTCAATAAAGCCGCTATACTCATCAAAGCCGGAGGTTCCAATGACCGCGCCAATCTTTCCAACGCCACTCTCAAACGCACCACCCCCGACGGCAAAGAAACTAATATCAAAGTAAATATCAAAAGTATCCTCAAAGGCAAATCCAAAGACCCACTTCTTCAAGACGGCGACATCATCATAATCCCCGAATCATTCTTCTAATGTGCATTCCCAACCCAAACCCAATAAACTCAATAAACCCGCTAACTCTAATGAACTCAACAAACCCGATAAACTCGATTAACCCGTTACAAGCACAGAACGTTATTTTCTATTGCAAAAGATATGCTTAAACATTATAATAATAATGCATTATCTTGAATATTGGAAAAAATGCATTGCAAGATTTAATAGCAGAATCGAGAGATTTGTTGTATTTACTAAATTTACAATATAAATGATATGGCTAAATATTTAGAAATAATTGAAGAATTGCCTAAAGATATTCAGGCTCCTATTTTAAAGCTTCTACAAGTACTGCGTGAGGATATTGCTAATACGGTAACTAAAAGTGATTTCAGTGATTTAAAAGCTATAGTTGTTGATTTAGGCGAAGCGCAAAAAAGAACAGCAAATAAAATAGAAGCACTTGTCGAAGCGCAAAGGAGAACCGAAAGTAAAGTAGAACAACTTGCCGAAGCGCAAAGAAGAACCGAAAATAAAGTAGAACAACTTGCTGAAGCGCAAAGGAGAACCGAAAGTAAAGTAGAACAACTTGCCGAAGCGCAGAATAAAACTGAAGCCGCGCTCCTGTCTCTTGAAAAAATAATTGAACAACTTGCCGAAGCTCAAAGAAAAACCGAAATAGAATTATCGTTGCTTTCAAAGGATCATAAAGATGTAAAAAAGATGGTTGGCGGCATGTCAAATACTATAGGATATGATCTGGAAAATATCGCTTATAAATCGTTGCCTTTTTTGCTAAAGAGAGATTTTAATCTTGAAATAAAAGGAAATTTAATCAGGAAAAATCTAAAATATCCTGATAATTCATATGATGAAATTAATATATTTGGGTCGGGTATTATTGGCGAGCAGGAAGTGTATATAATTGGAGAATGCAAATCTCAGCTCGGCAAAAAGCATATAGATAAATTCTTTAAATTATTGCAAAGAATAGAAAATAAACTTGGTTATAAAAATATTCTTTATTTTATAGTAACACATTTTGCCGATCCAGCTATAGAAGATTATGTGAAAGCAAAGAATATAAAAGTATATTACAGCTATGAATTCTAAACAAGCAAAACGTTCACCGCTCAATTTGCAAAAAATTATGAATCGCAATAATATATAATATTACACTGCATGAGGTATTTTATGTCATCAAAAATAAAAGAAATTGAACGTGAAGCGCTCCGACTTTCTTTGCATGAAAGAGCTCAACTTGCTGAGAATCTTATAATTAGTTTAGATAAGCAAAAAGATCCAGAAGCAGAAAAACTATGGATTGAAGAAATAAAGCGTCGCTATCAAGAATATAAGAAAGGAAGGGTAAAAACGAAGCCAGCCGAAAAAGTATTCAATGAGGCTCGTTCGAAAATAAAATGAAGACGGTTGTATTCCTTCACCGCAAACCAGATTATTGGAAAAAGAGGATATAAATTTATAACAATGAACACTGAACAACAAACTCAACAAACCCAATCAACTCGTTAAACTCCTTAAACTCTAATGAACTCGATAAACCCGTTAAACATTGACAAATCATGCTTTATTTTGTAAATTGGATTTGTGAAGCCTAAAGTTTATGTAGAAACAAGTTTTATTAGCTATCTTGTAAGCAGACCGAGCAGAAATTTGATTGTCGCTGCTCAGCAACAGGTTACAAACGAATGGTGGGAGACTCGTCGTTCCGATTTTGATTTGTACATATCCCAGTTACTAATTCAAGAAGCAAATAGAAGAAGGATTTGAGCTTCCAATAATATGCACACCTTATGAACTTTTAGGAAAATAATTATGAGGGAAGATCCAAATGAACTCGACCTCGTACAACGCAAAATATCATCATTCATCAAATACCTCCGCACAACCCTTAAATGAGTTAATCGAGTTAACGAATTTATCGGGTTTATCGAGTTAACCCAACAAACCCGTTAAACCCGAAAAACTCAATAAACTCAATGAACTCAACAAACCCGTTAAACTCGATTGAAGTATTATAATTATTCATAATGAAAGTGAAAAAACTTACACCTGAAATTATCAAAGAGATTGTAAAACGTATAGTATCAACCTCACATCCTGAAAAAATTATACTTTTTGGTTCACATGCGAATGGAATTCCATCAGGAGATAGTGATGTTGACCTCTTAGTCATAAAGCGCAGAGTCGGTTCAAAAATAGAAGAATATACCAGGATAAGAAAAAGTTTAAAAGGCATAAGAATTCCTATGGATATTATTGTAATTAATTCAAAAGAATATGATTTCTATTCACGTAATTGGATAAATAGTGTGATGGCAGAGGCAAAGGAAAGAGGAATTATTCTCTATGGAGATTAAGGAAGAAGAACTGATGGAAATATGTGAGGATAGTAAAATACCTCTTCCTGAATATATAGAAGAATTTGTGAGTTTAACCCCATTTGCTGTGGAATTCAGATATGGTTTTATTATAGATGAAATTTTAGATATTAATGCTTTTTATCAAAAAGTTTTGGAATTAAAGAAATTTGCAGAAAAGAGCATTGCAGAGCATCAATAAAGGTAATATTATTTTAAGATTCCTCTATAGCTTCACGCAATGAGAAAACAACTATTTAAAGTCAACTCAACCAATCCGATAAACCCAATGAACTATAAGGAACCCAACAAACTCAATAAACCCGTTAAACTCTAAGGAACTCGTTTAGGATGGCGATGTAATAATAATACAGGAATCCTTCTTTTAATTATTTTGTCCTTATGAACTTTGGGAAGCAAAGCGTAATAATCCTTAATGGATTATAAAAGACACATCCTTTGCGAATTCTGCGAAGCAGAATGAAGCAATCCCTATCGCGTGATAAGAAACATAGTGCCCCATACCTTCTATCCCAATTATCAAAATACAAAGCCTCCCCTATAACAAAATTTCACAAACTATTCATATAAGCATTAATACAAAACGAAAAAGATGAAAAAAATATTAATAACAGGATCTGCTGGATTTATTGGGTTTCATTTATCGAAATCATTGCTTGATAATGGTGATGAAATAGTAGGTATAGACAACCTTAACAATTATTATGATGTTAATTTAAAACTAAACAGATTGAAGCAGATAGAAGCATATAATAATTTCAAATTCATTAAATTGGATATTGCAGATAAAGAGGCAATAATAAAACTCTTTTCTAAAGAAAAATTTGATTATGTTCTTCATCTAGCTGCGCAAGCAGGAGTCAGATATTCACTAATAAATCCTTATGCATATTTAGATAGTAATATTTATGGTTTTATTAATATTTTAGAAGGTTGCCGTCATTACCAGATAAAACATTTTATCTTTGCTTCTTCCAGCTCAGTATATGGGCTCAACACAAAAATGCCTTTTTCTACGCATGATAATGTAGATCATCCAATCTCTCTATATGCTGCCACAAAAAGAGCAAATGAATTAACAGCACATTCATATAGCTATTTATTTAATATTCCAACTACTGGTATTAGATTTTTTACCGTATATGGCCCATGGGGTAGACCAGATATGGCATTATTTTTATTTACAAAAGCAATTCTTGAGCACAAGCCTATTAGTATTTTTAACAATGGTAACATGAAAAGAGATTTTACTTATATCGATGATGTTATATTAGGAATATCGAAAATAATGGATATAATTCCGCAATCAAATCCTACCTGGGATAGTAATAATCAAGATCCATCATCAAGTAGTGCCCCCTTCAAGCTTTATAATATTGGCAGTAATAATCCAGTTGAGTTGAAGAAACTCATTGAAATTCTTGAAGATTATCTCGAATGCAAGGCAATTAAGAATTTCTCTCCTCTACAATCCGGCGATGTACCATTTACTTTCGCTGATTTAGACGACTTTGAAGCAGCTACAAGCTTTAGACCTTACACATCAATTGAAGAAGGCGTTAAAAAATATGTCGAATGGTATAAGGCATATTTAAGGCCAAATTGAGTGATTTCTCATAAAAAGAACAGAATTATTGCTTGAATTGATGATTTGCTGATGAATTAATTGAGATGTTTTAGTATGATAGAGGAGAATAACCATAAGATGAGAAAACAAGAATAATTTCAGAACTCCTGACATAGCTTCAAAAAATGAGCTATAATGCATATTCTAAAAGGATTATTGGCGTTGTGCGGGCTCTAATGCCTGCAACATATTTTGGTAATTTTAGCTAACGTTTGCACGCATAGAGTGCAAACGTTAGCTAAAATTACCAAAATATGTTGCAGGACAATCCACGCTAATGTCAGGAGTTCTGAATTTAAGCCAAAGAATTGAACTTTCCCCCCTGCTGCGGAAGGGATTATTTAGCAATGGAATCTTTGTTTGATTTTCAAAAGAGGAGAGGAGCTTCCTCTAAATTTCGAATTGAGCCCTCGATTGGTCGAATTGATATTAGATTGCGAGAAATATGGGAATATCGAGAACTGCTGTACTTCCTAGCTTGGCGTGATATCAAGGTTCGATACAAACAGACAGCTCTAGGCGCCTCTTGGGCTATTATTCAACCTTTCTTCACTATGGTGATTTTTAGCCTTTTCTTCGGGAAATTAGCCAAGATACCATCTGATGGGATTCCTTATCCCATATTCTGCTATGCAGCTATGGTTCCATGGACCTTTTTTGCAAATGGCTTGAATCAGTCCTCAAATAGTTTGATAGTAAGTGCTAATCTTATTAAGAAGGTGTTTTTCCCTCGAATTATCATGCCTGTTTCCAGTGTTATTTCAGGAGTATTGGATTTTATATTTTCTTTTACTGTATTGATAGGAATGATGGCATTTTACAAAATATATCCATCATTCAACGTTATATGGTTGCCTTTGTTACTGTTGCTGGCGTTCGTCACTTCTTTAGGAGTAGGACTTTGGTTTTCAGCAATGAATATTCAGTTTAGAGATGTGCGCTATGTAGTACCTTTTTTAATACAGATCTGGCTTTTTGCGACTCCTATTGCTTATCCTAGCTCTCTTTTATCAGAGCCTTGGCGTACACTGTATGGAATCAATCCTATGGTAGGCGTAGTTGAAGGTTTTCGCTGGGCATTGCTTCAAACAGAAACAGCTCCTGGCCCAATAATAATTGCTTCTATTCTAGCATCATTGGTTATACTTATAAGCGGTGCTTTTTATTTCAGAAGCAAAGAAAAGACATTTGCAGATGTAGTCTAAATATGAATGATATAGCAATAAAGGTAAGTGAACTCGGGAAGAAATATTACATTGGTGTTAAACATGAGAGTTATAGAACTTTTCGCGATGCGATAGCAAATGCCATAATCTCTCCTTTTCAAAGAGCCAGAAAAATATTGAAAAACCAACCATCTAGATCTGTTGATTTGGAAGAAAATATATGGGTATTGAGAAATATCTCATTTGATATTAAGCAAGGAGAAGTATTTGGGATTATAGGTAGAAATGGAGCTGGCAAAAGTACTCTTCTGAAAATTCTGTCACGGATTACTGAACCGACAGAAGGCTATGCTGAAATATATGGGAGGCTGGGATCTCTCTTAGAGGTAGGTACTGGTTTCCATCCTGAACTAACAGGCCGAGAGAATATATATCTAAATGGAGCTATCTTAGGCATGAAGCGGAATGAAATTGAACGTAAGTTCGATGAAATTGTATCATTTGCAGATGTCGAGAAGTTTATTGATACACCAGTGAAACATTATTCAAGCGGTATGCACTTACGTCTAGCTTTCGCTGTTGCTGCACATTTAGAACTAGACATATTACTAGTTGATGAAGTACTTGCGGTAGGGGATTTAAGCTTTCAGAAAAAATGTCTAGGGAAAATGGAAGAAGTTGCACAAAGAGGTAGAACAGTGTTATTAGTTAGTCATAATTTGCCTACAGTTCTAAGCTTATGTACAAAAGGTATTTTGCTGGATAATGGAGAAATTAAAATTATTGACGATATTGAAAATGTTGTTAATGTTTATTTAAATGAAAACATAAGACTGGATGGTAAAGTTATGTTTTCAAACAATCACTCATATTTCAATAGAGAGTTAAAATTTGTGAGTGCTCATATTTTAGACACAGAAGGTAATACAACAGCATTTGTTAGTCTCATAAAGGGATTTATCCTTTCGATAGAGTATAAAGTATCAAAACCATTAAGATTAGCGCAAGTTGCATTTGAACTCTGCAATTCAACGGGACTATGTGTACTCTCCAGCACTGATCTTGACGGAGCGCAAGAAATCTTTAAGAGCAAAAAAATCCCAGGCTTGTATCGTGCATCTTGTTTTATACCATCTGATTATTTGCGACCTGGAAGATATATTATTAATCTTAGTTCCAGCATACCGCGCGTAAAAATGTTAGATGATATTCAGAATGCAATAGCATTTGAGGTAATTGATACAGGCGGAGTAGAAATAAAGCTTGCACAGGGAAGACGCGGAATTGTTTGTCCGCTGTTATTGTGGAAGACTGAGCTATTGGAGCAAAATAATTATAAATAGATATTAGATTATTTCATGTTGAGATGAATTAGTTACATATGCGTGCTACAAATATTTTCAAGGATATTTATGACAGATGTCTATTGCGCAAAAAATATTCATCAGCTATATATGGATTATGGATGCTAAACACAAGTTTAAGTACAAATGTACAAAAGAAAAGAGCATTATTATCATATATTACAACTCCTTTCACAAAGCCCAAGAACGATCAGTCACAAATTCGATTTGCCAATATTGGAGTTGCAAAAAGCATTGTTTATGTCCTCAACCAACTTGGTTATATAGTAGATGTAATTGATTGGAAAGATAAGAAATTTGTACCTCGCAGAAAATATAATCTATTTATTGGTCATGGC
>MFGW01000193.1:41577-45790 GCA_001780385.1 Candidatus Fischerbacteria bacterium RBG_13_37_8
GATAATGTTAAGAATACTTATTCTAAATTTCCTTTCGTCATAAATATGAATAATGCTAGTTATTCAGATAATTATTATGAAAACTCGAAAAAAGATTTCGATAAAGCAAGGCGCAATTTCTTATTCTTCTCCGGTCCTGGGAATGTTCACAAAGGATTGGATTTGTTACTCGAAGTATTTGTGAGAGCATCTGCAAATTTGTATATTTGCCAGAACATCAGATCAGATTTCTTCAAAGTATATAAAAATGAACTTGAAAATTATAATAATATTCATGTAATAGGATCTATTCCCTTGAGAAGCTCAATATTCTATCAATTAATTGATAAATGTGCTTTTATAATTCATCCATCCTGTGCTGAAGGGCAACCTGGTTCTGTAGTTGAATGCATGCATCAAGGCTTAATTCCTGTTGTAAGCCAAGAATCAAACATTGATACAGAAGATTTTGGCATTACTCTTAAAAGCTGTTCAATTAAGGAAATTATAGATGTTGTAGAGGATCTATCTCATCAATCCGTTGCTTGGTGTGAGATGAAATCGAGACTGACACGAATTGCAGCTCTCAAGAAATTCTCTGAAGAGATTTTTCTTCTGAATATGAAAAATGCAATACAGAATATTATAAACATTAGTATGGATAAGAAAATAGGAGAATTTTCTTGATATTGTATAGATGCATTTATTAAACTTGTGATATATTGCATTCTCGGCACAGGGCTGCCTTATTCAGGGATTCCAAAGGGGCGAATTCTGTTGGCCGCCTGCAGGGTAAATACGATGCGGTACGAAACCAACTTTATTTTTTAAAAAAAGAGGTATGAAGATAGGAAAAGATTCCCCAAAGTTAAAATACTTTTTTCTGAATGCTCTTAAATATATAGGTTTAAATAGTTTTATCAAGATTATAAAGATGCGTTCTTATCATTATTTATCCCCCCATGAGAAAAAACTTTGGCTTAAAATTCGCAATTTTCTACCTCACAATATAAGATGGTTCTATGAGGGATTTCCTTCAATACCAGGGCATTTATGGTATTCAGAAAGAAAGCTTCTGTACAAAATTGTTCGTCGTTATAAACCTTCCCTTGTATTTGAAGTGGGGACATGGTTAGGAGGCGGAAGCACTTATTTTATCTCCAATGCAATTTATAAAAATGGACGTGGAATACTTCATACGATTGAAAGCGATTACGAGATATATGAGAAGGCAGTAAATAACTATAATCGCTTCTTGAAGTTCTTGATCCCATTTACTAATTTTCACTATGGAATAAGTTATGATTTATATCCAACTTTACTGCGTGAAATGGGAAAAGCTGATATGATTTTCTTGGATGGAGCAAATGATCCGCAGCAGGCATTACTAGAATATGAAATGTTTGAACCATATCTTAGCGCAGGAGCAATTTTAATGGCTCATGATTGGTGCAATGAAAAAATGGCCCTTTTGAAGCCAATGATTGAGAAGTCTGATACATGGAAATTAGAACAAATTTTATTGCCTCCATATTCAGAAGGATTTGCAGTAGCAATCAAAAATTTCTAATGAAAAATATAAATAACATGTTAAAATCATCTCACAAAGTCAGCTTACCAAGATGGGAAAAGGCTCAAAAATGGCAGCTGGCTGGATGGAAAAAACAAAACATGCATAAAACTTTGTATCGCAGATTTGCTCAGTGGTCTAAAAGCATTATCAAAGAAAAAATGCATAATTCAGGTGATGATTGGAATTTATGGTGGGCAAATAAATTTAATTATTATGAACTAATACCTCAAGAGCTCGATAATGTTATTGAGCTTGGATGTGGCCCTTATACTAATATGCGAATTATACTGCAGAAATTTAAGATTAATCATGTTGTGTGCAGTGATCCTTTGGTTTTACATTATGTTACATTTAAGGGGAGATGGTTAGCAGAAGCTTGGAAAGAGCGCACGATATTGATTGATGATCATAAAGCAGAAGAGTGTCCTTTTGCTTCTAATTATTTTGATCTGACTATTTTAATCAATGTTTTAGATCATGTTCATGATGCGTTGTTATGCTTAAGACAAGCAATCCGCATTACTAAATCAGGGGGACATCTAATAATTGGTCAGGACTTAACTAATTTCGAGGATGCAAGGCGAATAGGCGATGATATTGGACACCCGATTCGTATTGATCATGAAATGCTAGATCGTGTATTACTTCCAAATTTTAGAATTGATTTGTATAAAATCCTAAACCGAGAAGAAGGACGTAATCCAAATGCTCATTATGGGACATACATTTTTACAGGAAAAAAGGATAAGTATTCAGAGTACTAAAGACTTGTTTATTTGTTACGGAAGATGCTATTTTATTGAAAAAAATGCAAATAAATGCCCTTCTGTTCTTTATCTCCAAAAAATTACATAGTTCTATTGTTTATAAATTCAAAAACGTATTATATACCGTAAGTGACAATATTAAGTGATTAAATATAAAATATTTTAATCGCCAAGTATTGAATTTTCCGTTGCTTGAAGCGATATATATACAAGTGAGCGAGTAGGCACATAGAAGCTCATGATACACATATGGTAGTATTGATCTTTCACTTTGTTTTTCAAATAAGTGCGGGAGAAAAGTGTTCTATGATTATTTAGTTAATGTGATAAATGAAATATGTTTTGAAATTGAGAGGCGACATCAGAGGAAGTTTTTGGAGATTCCCCAAAATAATGATTACACATATTGTCTGGCACAATTTGTATTGTAATATATAATAAAATAGATTGTAATGATTAACGAAACTTAGCTTCGCTGGAGATAATCAAACATCGTCCTATGTGAAGCGTAAATTATGGGGAGTAGAATTTTGCACATACTGATATTTTGAGAGTACAGCAGGAATATATAAAAGCATAAATAGCCCTGCTGAAAAAAGGTATTCTCTCCACGCATACAATTTTCACAAACTGCTTCAGCATTGCTTTCTTAGAAAGCAAAATTGGAAAAATGATTTATATGCAGTGACACCATTTATATTTAACAATCTATGCTTAAAATGTTCTTCTATGGCTGATTTTTTTTTCGAAATATTGCAAATTTTAGAGACTTCCGCTATTTATTATGGCAATTAGAATAGCATTTAAAATGACGGCAAAAAACTCTTGGTATGGAGGCGAATACTATTTAACAAATATTTTTTACGCAATTAATCTTTATAATAGGGAGGATTTTGAAATTCTTATCTATGCTCCACCAGAAAGCAGCTACAGAATACCTGAAGATGATATAATGCATACTTCTGAAATTATTACATATAGTGATAATGTCGTAAAATCACCATTAAAAATAATTTACAAATCATTAAAAAAAATATTTTCTTATGATATTAACGAAGCAAGAATCCTAAGAAATCATGAAATAAATTTAATATTTTGTTTGGATATAAAATCCAAATATAGCAAAATTCCTTTATTATTATGGCTTCCAGATTTTCAGCATATCCATTTGCCTGATATGTTTACTGAAGATATGCGTATAGCAAGGAATCGAGCTTTTTTAAAAGGTGCCAAGTTAGCGTCTAGAATAGTTTTACTTAGCAATTCTGTAAAAAAGGATTTTGAATCATTTGCGCCTATGTATGCTTACAAAGCGAGATCATTAATTCCAGTTAGCTATATTTCTAAATCAATTTATGATTATGATTTGAATTCTATTTTAAGTTTTTATAATTTACCGGAAAAGTTTATTTATTTACCTAACCAATTTTGGAAACATAAAAATTATGGAGTAGTTTTTAAATCACTTAAGATAATGAAGGATCGCGGGACTGAAATTTGTTTGGTATGTACTGGGAAGCCCGAAGATATGCGACACCCGCATTATTTTACTGATCTGTTTCGACAACTATCTATGTGGGGCATTCGCAATCAGGTGATATATCTGGGTATAGTGCCACGTGAACATGTTTTCTTATTAATGAGGCAAAGCATCTGTGTATTAAATCCTTCTTTATTTGAAGGATTTGGCTTATCTGCTGATGAATCAAGGTCTTTGGGCAAACAGGCGCTATTATCGGATATTCCTGCGCATCGCGAACAAAGTCCCCCCAAAGCTACATTTTTCAATGCTCATAATAGCGAAGAATTGGCTGAAAAATTAGTTCAAATATGGATTAATTCTTCTCCAGGCCCGGATGAAAAAATGGAAAATGTAGCACGAAAAGAATTACCT
>MFGW01000193.1:46065-49744 GCA_001780385.1 Candidatus Fischerbacteria bacterium RBG_13_37_8
CCTGCCGCTTTTTTCAGAAAGCTGATAATTGATAGGTTAGGAATGTTAGATATAGCATTTAATTTTGCAATGGACAGGGAATTTTTTGTTCGTATAGGAAGAGAATTTAAGGTACAAAGAATACCTCAGGTCCTTGCATGCATGAGGGTATATCCAAGGACAAAAACAAAATTGAGTGGAGAAGAAGGCAGAAAGGAGCGCCTCTTAATATGCAGAAAATATGGAGGCTCATTTTTCTTTCTCTCGGCGCTACATCGTAGATACTATATTAATAAGATAAAAACAAGTATTCCTGAGAAGCTGATACATATAGCTAAAAGATTTTTGTCGTGAGAATTTATTAGATTTGTAGAGGTGTCAATTATAATATAATTTTCCATTTTTTATTTTGGGATTGATCTTAAATAAATGGATGATTTATTTATTTTAAGATGGCTTTAGAAAAAGATTTTGTAAAAATACTTTATGTTGAGAATAATATAGGAATTGGAGGATCTATTTTCAGTCTTCTTTATTTGATGCAAGGTTTGAAAGAGATATATAGAGTGAAAGCATGCTTGATTAAAAATGCTGCATTTTACTCTTTATATAAAGAAAGCAATATGGAAATAATTCCAATAAATATGGAATGCTCACTAAGAACGGATCATAAAGCAAGAATAGTTATTATTATTAAAAAATTTATTCATGTGATAAGATTAGCTAAGAAATTTTATACAATTTTCAAAACAGAAAAACCTAGAATTGTTCATGTTAATAATGGATTGAAATTAAATAGGTCGGAAATAATCGCAGCAAAACTTTTAAGAATACCCTGTGTTTGTCATTTAAGAAGTATGATACATTAAACTTTATGGATAAAATGTTAATAAATTGCATAAGCCATTTTATAGCTGTATCTAAATCGGTAAAGAATAATTATATTATGCAAGGAATATCATCAGCAAAAATATCTGTAGTATATAACGGAGTCGATTTAGAAAAATTCAAAAAATCAAAAAAAATAGAGACTCTTCGAAATATGCTGTGCATCTCTGACACAAATAGCTTATGTATTGCTACAGCCGGACGCTTGATTGAGAGAAAGGGGATAGATATTTTTATAAAAGCATTTTCTCAGTTATCAAAGAATAGTAATAATCTCTATGGATTAGTCATTGGTGATGGACCAATGATGGGATGTTTAAAAATGCTGGCGAGAGAATTAAAAATTGATGACAAAATATTATTTACTGGGCAAGTAATAAATGTACACGATTATTTGTTAGCATGCGATGTCGTTGTTCAACCTTCTATTTGGCCAGATCCTTTTGCAAGAACAATTATTGAAGCAATGGCTTTAGGAAAACCTGTGATTGGATCTCGTATAGGAGGTGTTACCGAGGCGATTGAAGATGGTGTAACAGGTATTCTTTTTAGCCCTGGTGATTATTATGCTTTGTCTTCTGCTTTAAATCTTCTTCTGAAGAATAAAGAATTGAGAGAAAAAATGGGCAAAAAAGCAATTATGAGAACCAGGAAGCTTTTTTCTATAGAACAGTACATTGAAGGTGTTGATAAAATTTATAATAATGTGTTGAGGTAATTTCATAATTCCTGATATGCTTCTGGATATTAAGGCAACATTTTTGATCAATCCAGACCAGAAGCATTGTATATCTGGACTACGATAATACAAAAATATTTAATTATTAGTAAGATATCTTAGACTGTTAATCAAATCTATTTAGAACTCATTTTTTGGAGCAAAATCATACTCCAAAATTGCAGATGAGTCTTTAAAATACTTTTTAGCGATGAAACTAATTGCATTTTTGATTATGCTTGCATTGAGTTGTTATCTAATTAAATATTTGATTAATACTAATGAATATATAATATCTATTGAACTTTTAGCTGTTTTGACGTCTATTTTTTTGGGCATTATAATAATGACAAATAAACTTGATCCGAAGATATTCATTTGGTTGTTGATAGTAGACATGGTGTGGGGTAATCCAATTACACAAATTACACTATGGTTTCCCTTCCTCTCAATTAACACAATTATAGCAATAATCATTTTATGCACAGCAATTTACAAAAAGAGATTAAGATTATATTTTAAAGAACCTTTAACTTATATGTTATTGATTTTTTATTTCTACGCAATTTCGTCCATATTGTGGATGCCAGAACCTACATATACTTCAGATCACTTTAAAATATTTTCAAATGTAATTTTCTATTTTCTGGTGTTGACATATTTTCGAAATTCTAAATCAATTGAGCGAGGAAGCGTTATTATTATTATTGCATGCACTATTTTAGCTTTATGGGGTATTATTTTTACTACAAGCAGAGACCAAATATCTTTTAGTAATCGAACATCAATACAGTCTTTAAATGCGGTATACTTTGCTTTCTCTTGCTGGTTGGCCCTTCCTTTCTTGCTTGGCAAATTGCATGCATATTACACATCAAGAAAGAAAATTATTTTATTATTTGTAGGCTCAATACTAATTTATGCTGTTATTGGAAGTAGATCTAGAGGAGTTATTATCGTGTTATTTTTTACTTTATTAGTTTATTTGCTTTTGAATAGAAGAAAAATAAGTGCTTTTAAAACTATAACTTTGTTTGTTACGAGTGTAACTATTCTATTTATTTATTTATCGGCTCAAAATTTTAGCGATTTAATTGAAATATTTCCTGATAGCTTTTATGATATTTTTAATCCTGAAGCTAGAAAATTAAGTGGAAGACAACATTTTTATTATGCAGCGATTAATATGTTTAAAGAAAAGCCATTATTTGGTTGGGGTTTTCAGCAATTTCCAGAGTATTGGGGATCTTTTACTAATGTTCAAGTAAGAGATGTTATTGCGATGCATCGTTCATCAACTCATTCAGTATATCTCCAAACATTAGCTGAATTAGGTATCACTGGATTACTATTTTATATTAGTCTTTTTATTATATCTTATTATAATATTTATATTGCTTTAAGATTTTCAATAGACATAAAAAATATAGAGCTTTATAGTATAGCATTAATAGCAGCAATGGGAATTACAGGTTTTGCCATACATAGTCTTATAGACAATTCAGGTTGGTACAATAGAACTTTCATGTTTTTTATGGCGCTTTCTGTAATTCTTAAAAAGGAAGCTTTGAAAATGCATAAGCAAAGATGAAAAAAATAAAATTATTTTTCATTATTCCCAACCTTAAAATCGGAGGATCCGAGAAATTTCTGATAGAATCTCTCAAATGGTTTGATAAATCAGTATTTGACATAAAGATAATATGCCTTTATAAAGGTGGTTTTTTAGAAAAAGAATTGAGTAGAATAGACATTCCATATATTATCATAGGATTGAAAAATCTTTATGATATAGCAAATATTGTGAAATTATTATATTTTCTAAAAAAGGAAAAACCTCAGATAATTCATACTAAATTGCTAAATGCAGATATTATCGGGATACCTGCAGCTAGACTGTTAGGCATTCCAATAATCATTTCAACCATAGAGAGTAGTCACGAATGGCTATTTAGGCGAACAATAAGAACAAATATCAAACTTAGAATAATGTCTTATATACATAGTTGGACCAATAAGATCGTTGTTGTCTCAAATCAAGTAAAACATGATATATTAACTTATTCTAATAAATATAATGGGAAATTAGTAGTT
>MFGW01000193.1:49754-52839 GCA_001780385.1 Candidatus Fischerbacteria bacterium RBG_13_37_8
ATGGCTCTTTAAAAAATGATCTTATAAAATATGCAAATGATATTGGAATAACGTCAAGAATCTTTTTTGCGGGACATAAGAACAATATTGTGGAGATATTATCCCTTTATGATATCTTTGTCTTATCATCATTAAATGAAGGTTTCTCTATTGCTCTTTTAGAAGCAATGTCGATGGCTCAGCCTGTTATCGTAACTAGTGTAGGAGGGAATCCGGAAGTAGTCATAGACAATGAAACAGGTTTTCTTGTCCCTCCCGGAAATTCACAGGCTTTAGCAGAAAAGATAATTTATCTACTTAGAAATCCTCATGAAGCCGTAAGAATTGGCAGAAACGCTCAAGAATATGTTCGAAAAAAATTTGATATCAAAATTACTGTTCAGAAATATATTAATATGTATTTATGCTTGCTCAAAGAAAAATCATGAAAGAAACGACGCTCGGTATTGTTCTTCAAGCTTCTCTTTTTTGCGAAAACAAGAAATATTTTATTAAAGAAGTATGGGGCGAATATATTGAGACAGCCCTTGCTCCGCATTTCAAAAATCTGACAATAGCTGCTCCGATAAATACTAGTAAAAAGACTTTTAAGTTTCAAACATATGATTTTCAATTGTCTAACATTTCTATAATGGAATTATCAATAAATGAAAATTACTCTCTTAAAATAAATGACTTTCAGGATATAATTAATAGCTTATTTCTCCTTTATCAGCTAGTTAAATCATATGATCTTATATGGATATTTATGCCTACTTACAGAGGGATGGTTACTTCGTTTTTTTGCAGGATATTAAAAAAACCTTATATCACTTATTTAGGCGTAGATTGGTCGGAACTACCAAGTAATACAACCTTAAATGCTTACTTAAAATATTTCATGCAAAAAATCATTGTGAAAGGTTCTCAATTTGCAATTGTTGCAGGGGAAAAGTTGTATAATAAATTTAATTCATATAAGACACCAATTTTTGCGGCTGTTCCCGCAATTAAATTAAAAAAAGAGGATGTATACTATCGACATGATGCTTTTCTGAATGAGACTATTTACTGCTTGTATGTTGGAGGACTAATGTATAGAAAAGGCGTATTTTACTTAATTCAAGCAATGAGAGAAATTATAGACCAAAATTTCAGTATTATTCTAAATATTGCTGGTATAGGAGAACAGGAATCTGAAATTCGCAAAATGGTCGAGGATTTAGGGATAAGAAATAATGTGAATTTTTTAGGATACATTCCTAATGGACCTGAATTATATCAAATATATCGATATTCAGACGTTTTTATTTTACCTTCTCTTTGTGAAGGTTTCCCCAAAGTTCTTTATGAGTCTTTAGCACATGGTGTTCCAATAATTACTACACCAGTTGGTGGAATACCCTACCTTATGAAACACGAAAGAAATTGTCTTTTAATTCCTGTTGAGTCATCTGAAGATATAGCAAAAGCAGTCATTAGGTTGCGAAATGATGAGGATTTAAGAAAAAGACTTATTAGGAATGGCTATGAAACCATTTTAAAGATTTTAGAAAATACTACAGTTTCTCAAGTTAGAGAACTTTTGAAACAGTATAATCTTTCAAAATTGTGAGAAAAATTAAATTAGCTTTGATAACCAACATTCCTGCAATTTTCAGAATTTCTTTTTTTGAGAAGATATCTTCTTTAGAAGACTTGGACATAAATACGTTTTTTTGTGCCAGAATTGAAAGGCACAGAAGATGGAAAATCCCTAATTTAAGTTTTAAACATAAATATGTTCCAGGAATCAAGATAAATCTTTGCAAAGGTATTTTTTATTTTAATCCATATCTTTTTTTAATGCTTTGGAAATTACGACCTCATATTATTATTTCAGGTGGTGCTTCTTTTCCGACTATAATTGCATACTTATATTGTACAATTTTTAAAATACCACTGATTATCTGGTGGGGTGGAACAATCCTAACGGAAAAAAATATCACTAGAATTAAAGAAAAAATGAGGAGAATAATTTTTAAAAAAGCTAAATCTTTTCTTGCATATAATCTTGATGCAAAAGAATATTTAGAAAGTTTTAATGCAAAGATTTCAAACATCTATATTTTAGGAAATGCTACTATAGATGTGGGAAAATACTATGATAAGATATTTATTTTTAGAGAGAAGAAAAGTATATTAAAGAAGGAATTGAATTTGCAGAAAAAACTTCTATTAAGTGTTGGATGTTTAGAGGCAAGGAAAAATTATTTTATTTTATTAGATGCTTATAAAATTCTTAAAGCCAAATATAGCGAATTAGGTCTTTTGATTATCGGCGAAGGAAAAGAAAGCAACAAATTAATAGATTATGCTAAACAAAACAGACTCGAAGATATCTATTTTCTGGGGCATATCGAACCAGAACAGATAATTCAATATTATGCCGTTGCTGATATATTTATTCATCCAAGTTTAAGTGATCAATGGCCTCAGGTTGTTAATGAGGCAATGGCTTCTGGCTTACCCGTAATTGTATCGAAATATTGCGGTATACCTCAAGACCTTGTCCGAAATGGAGAAAATGGCTTTATAGTTGATTCCAAAACTCCTGTTGATATTATTAAAAGTATTGATGTAATCATCAATGACGTTGAAAAAATGTCAAGAATGGGCCAGAATTCGCTTGAAAGCATAAAACTTTTTGATATCAATTATTCGCTTAAAATATTTTTTGATGCCATCAAAAATAATATTGATGCATAAATATTAATGAGAAGATCATTGATTATAATATACATAGCGTCTTAAATTACTGCGCATAATCGTCTCAGCACTTCGTTTGATTTATTCCAGGATAAAAACTGACCAGAAACAATATATTTTAGTTCTGCAAGGTATTGGAAATATCTGTTATGGGTACAAAGCCTTCTTGTCAATTTCCATACTCGCTCGACCATATTCAGTTTGGGGCTATATGGAGGAAGAAAATCAAGTCGAATCCTATCGCGATGATTTCTTAACCATGGCTGGAGAATTTTCGCATGATGCCATCGCGCATTGTCCAGAATAAGTAACATAATCGAATCTTTCCTATGATGCCTCAGAAGCTGCTTCAGGAATT
>MFGW01000194.1:0-502 GCA_001780385.1 Candidatus Fischerbacteria bacterium RBG_13_37_8
ATGTTATTAAGGAAACATTCTACTAGTAATGGGACCCGATGAAACACTTTCTCATGATGAGAGGTCCGTGTTGCGTCATTATGGTATTGCATCGATTCTGCGTACGATATTAGAACAACAAAATCTAATTGCAAATTACGAGAAAATTCTTAAAATACGCGCATATCTTTTTGGGCCTGCGGATGATTTGACACCGGTGGATCAATCCCTCGCAAAGCTTTTTGCTGTCGAAGAAGATTTAAAAAGCGAGGAAACTTTGGACCGGTGTTTTAAGCTTGCTAAAACAAAATTAATCGATGCTTGTCATCCTTTGATTCGTGGTTCAGGTGGTGGGAATCCCTTGCCGATTATAAAAATTTTACCGGGAGCTGCAACCTGGGATTCGCTGGTTTTCACACGATTAACCTACAGCTCGATTGGTTTATATGATGGTCCCGGGGATGCATTACCGCTTTCATCTGGTATGGTTACAGGATTTGGTTTGACCCGGGTTTTCCCCCGA
>MFGW01000194.1:532-803 GCA_001780385.1 Candidatus Fischerbacteria bacterium RBG_13_37_8
AAAGGCTCACTGCCCGGATACCCGGAGACGGATATGCGTTATGAAGGATTTAAAAAACAGTGTAATGAAACATCGAAACAAATTAACAGCATGATAGCTACAGACTGGGTAAAAAGTCTTGACGGGCAATGGTTTCAAGTTCTTAAAGCTATAGCAGCACCCGGAACCATTGATGATGCAAACCGGGCTCTCGTAACATGGGCATTTAATAGACATCGAAGCCTTGTTGGCGTTAAGCAGAGTTATACAGCCGCAGGAAAAGGGTTGCTCA
>MFGW01000194.1:880-1237 GCA_001780385.1 Candidatus Fischerbacteria bacterium RBG_13_37_8
GATCGTTGCAAAGAATGGAATGTGAAAGAAATTGAAAAACTTCAAATTGAGTCTGTCGTTACATCCCTGGAGGATTGTGTTGCGAATTCCAAATCAGGTGGAAAAAGTGAAAAACTGTCGGTAATTCTCAATAATTTGCTTGATACAAAAGAACTTCCTGCCGCCATTATCGCTGATGTGCATACAGATCCGAATACTGGCACCGCATATTCTGTCGGCACTTCAGAGCCAATAATGGTACGAACGGAAGACGGGCTTATAGGGTATCGATTTGGCAAACTTCTAGAGCTCAAAGTACCCATGAATAAACGAATGACAGATACAGAATGGATGGATAGTCTTTCCAATGAACAAAAT
>MFGW01000194.1:1327-1509 GCA_001780385.1 Candidatus Fischerbacteria bacterium RBG_13_37_8
AACAATTTTAATTCTTATCATGACATTAGGATTGACAATCCCTGCGTATGCGGCAAGTGATATAAGTTTCACTTTGCTCAAAGCTGCGAATGATGAGTTCACAAGTCCAACATCGGTGTTGATGAAATGGGAGACCCGCAATAATCATAATGTGCTGGTTTCACCGAGAATGGACCAGAGTG
>MFGW01000194.1:1590-2438 GCA_001780385.1 Candidatus Fischerbacteria bacterium RBG_13_37_8
GCCAGCCAAGCTTGCCACCTCATTTGATACTATGGATTTAGCTGCTGCGGGCAGTGAGGCTATTTCACGATCGATACCGGGCGCTCGTGAAATCGCGAAGGATTTAGGAGAGATTAAAGCAAACGAGCAAAACATCATTAAAGTAGTAAGTGGGCAATTAGACAAGACAATTATTATACCAGTGATCCTGGATTTTCGGCAGTAAGGAACCCTAATTTAAGAAATTACATGGCAACAGTATCAACGGCAAAAACCGGCACAAATAATAACGAATCACTTGTCAAAACATCGATTTCCGGGTCGGAGCCAGCGCGTAAAAAGGCTTTTGAAACCATCTATGAAACCTATAAACGGCTTATATTCAAAGTCTGCTGGAATTTGACTGACAACGCTGCGGATGCTGAAGAATTGGTTCAGGAAACTTTTATTCGTGCGTTTGAGCGAATAAATCAATTGCAATCCCCGGAGTGCCTGAAAACCTGGCTTTGCCAGATCGCTCGACGTCTTTGCATTGACCGGCATCGTCATCGTGCACTTGATATTATTGATTTCGGGAATCTGCCGGATGAAACGGGAATTGCGCAATCAGGAACTTGGGTGTTTGAAAAAATCGATTTTGAAAAGGTAATGGATGCTTTGAAAGAATGCATTGCCAAATTGGATAATTACTTGCTTGAATTATTGAAACAACGGTTATCAGGATATCGATTAGCTCTTCTGAAATCACTTCATGCGAGTGATGACAGGGAATTGAAGCGTAAAAATGATGCATTGCGATATCGGCTGGAAAATTGCATGGCACATAAAGGGTTCCCCGGATTCCGGCTTAAGGATTATGTGGAGTATGA
>MFGW01000194.1:2480-4509 GCA_001780385.1 Candidatus Fischerbacteria bacterium RBG_13_37_8
CTATCCTTAACAAAGTGGGCAAAAAGCTCCCTATTACTGAGCATCGGCAACGGAGATTATGGATTCCTGTGTTTGCGATTGCAGCAGCCTTAAGTTGCATTATGATTGGAGTAGTTTATTTCGAGATTATGCAAAGAGGTAGCGATACAAAACCTTCCGTCAGATCAACAATACCATCAATTACCTATGAAATATCACATAACAAAGCCATGTGGCGCAAGGGCAAGCTCCATGCAGAGTTACCGGGAGTCCCAATCGGAGAGGTTCGGCTTCAAATATTTGGTCCGGACGGATCACAACTTTGGTCTGATACTTTGGGTCCCGATAATATCGAGCTTGATGGCAGCAAACTCGAAACAGAAACTAAAGGATTAATGGAGTTACCCGACGGCGCAAAACTTAAGGTGGAATTTGATGAACAAAACTGGATTCTTCCAATTGAATCAGGCAACGATCAAGAACTCCAGGATGCGAATCTTGAAAATACCACTACATCAGAGGAGGAACTTAAATGATAACAGTTTTAAGAAGCAAGTTTCGCTATAATATGTGCTATTCGCGGCACAAATTATTCAAGGTTTTTGCTGTCATGCAAATACTTGTGATGTTTTTGATTTTTATGGAATCTACCGGATGGGCAAAAAATCGAGCACTATTAATCGGGATAAATTATGGTGGTGTTTCCCGAATTAGGCATCTATCCGGATGTATTGCAGATGTTCACGCTGCGAAACAAATGCTTGCTCGTTTCGGTTTTAGAGATACTGACATTAAGCTGCTTACCGAGAGTGAAGCTACCTGGGCTGGCATCGAAGCGGCATTTCGATCGCAGCTTATTGAAGGTTCTCAACCCGGAGATTTGATTCTCTTTTATTTTTCCGGACATGGGACACAGGCAAATGATCTGAACAACGATGAAAGCGATGGGCTTGATGAAGCTCTTGTTCCGTGGGATACCATCGGACCTGATGGAAAACTATCACGCCTGCTTATCGATGATGATCTTGGAAAATGGATTTCTGAACTAAGAGACCGGCAGGTAATAGTCATTATTGATTCATGCCATTCTGGAACTGCAACCAAGGGAATTGAAAGTGTGCGGTTTATAACCAATCCGGACGTAACACCATTACTAACATCTCGCGATGTTCCTGCCGGGAATTCTGCGAAGGAAGGGATACAAGACCTTAAGTAGATTGGTAGTAGCGGGCCCCGAAGTTTATGGGTGCTGTCCGCTGCCGAGGATAATCAAACAGCCAAGGAATATCCTTTGAAACAACCGGAGAGAGGAGCATTTTCATTTGCACTCTCACGCATCTTGACTAAGTATGACAGGGCATTAACTGGCGAAGAGTGCATTACTGAAATCCAAAATGTTATTACCAGAGAAATAGGTATAACAGACCAAACACCAAAGCTTACGTATGAAGGGATTTCATCTCATGATCCTCTTCCATTGAAACCTTTGCGGCAGGATGTGGGGGTTGCACCGAATCGTCTGCGTGTATATCTTGATGGAACTATACCTGATTCGTTTATGAATGCGATCAAAGGAGTACCGGTTATCGAAATAGTAGCTAATTTGCCTTTTGATCGGATTGTGCAACAATCCGGTGGAAATAGAAATTTAACGGAAGTGGGTAGAAATGAAGGGGTTGTTCTGCTCTCTGAAAAAAAAGCATTTATCCGGTCATTTCAGCAAGGTAAAGAACAGGATTTAGCTCAAGCTCTCGAACGGGAACTTGCTGTCGAAAACCTCGTTCATATGGATAATCCCAATTCCTCACTAAAAGTTGAGATTTGGGCTGGGAAAAAAGGAATTATTAAATTTCCGGCGGAAGAACCTGTTCCATTTCGGATTTTGATTACCGGGCCTCCATCGGTGAAGTATGGTTACCTGACATTATTGAATATATCACCTGATGGCAAGCTTTCGGTATGTGTACCATACCTGGAAACTTCACAGATTCCGGCAAATTTTGCTGCTCCTGTTAATCTTCCAATGCAGTTGGGCAGAACATATTCCTTA
>MFGW01000194.1:4530-5287 GCA_001780385.1 Candidatus Fischerbacteria bacterium RBG_13_37_8
CTACAAAAAAGGGTGGCAGTTATTGCGCCTGAAATAAGCCTTGCCAGAGGATCAGAATTCTTCAAAGCTATCGTAACCACTGAGCCGCTCGATACCGAATCATTGAACCTGGGTAATTTGGCTGCAATCTTTCGTGGGAGCAGGAGTATGGATGCCGTTAAAGGAACGCGTAATCTTGAAGAAATTCAGGACCAACTTAATGATAAAAAGTTAGAATGGGTAACAACCACCATTATTCTGGAGGGTTACTAATATGAAAATCAAATTAATTACTGCTCTCATATTCTCTTGTATTTGTTTGTATTCAGTGAACGGATTAGCTCAGGAAGCATGCGATCAAGCTGAGAAACTTTATCAGGAAGCAAGCAGTGAAAGCTGGTCAAACAAGGACCTGATAATATCAAAACTTAGGAAATCAGTAAAACTCTGTCCGCAAAATGCAATATACAGGGAAGCTCTCGCTCGGGAGATATTTTCTGTTGTAAATAGCATTGATCAAAAAGACATTCTTGAGGAAGTGCTCCGGATAGTTGATGAAGGGCTTCAGATGCACCCCAAAAATGGTGCTTTACATTACGTTCGAACGGAGATCCTTTTGCAGAAAGCAGAATTTATGGCAGCGACGGATTTAAAACGGACAGCTTTGTTAAATGCACTTGATTCCTCATTAAGAGCCAGGGCATGTGGTGAAACACGCGCAAACGCCAAATATAATGCAATTAAGAAAGAACTGAACCTCGATAAGGTTGAGATAATC
>MFGW01000195.1:0-4333 GCA_001780385.1 Candidatus Fischerbacteria bacterium RBG_13_37_8
ATGTGTTCTCACGTAATAGAGCACCTGCCTCATTATCGCTGGTACGAATTTTTGCGATTATGCAAAAAAGTATTGATACAAGAGGGGAATCTTATTATTGAAACACTTAATCCACGCAGTCTTTATGGTTTGATAGAATGGTACTGGAAAGATCCTACACATCAACATCCTGTATACCCGGAGTATTTACAGTACCTGATGGAAATAATAGGATTTAATAATATAACAATAACTTACCTGACCCCTGTTCCGTCAAATGTCGCGTTATTAACAGAACAACAGGATAACCAGGTATATGAAGAGAATATCAACAGGCTTAATACATTTCTTCATGATACGATTGAATATTACATGGTAGCGAACAAATGAGAATAATAGTGTGCAGTTCAAGAGTACCATTTATTCGCGGCGGCAACGAGATAGTCGTGGGATGGTTGGTGGATGAATTAGTAGCGCGTGGTCATGAAGTGGACGAGATATCACTTCCACTCATCTGGCAATCCGAGCTTGATGTGGAGAAAAGTTATTTAATGTGGCGGATGTTGAATGTGCGGGACGCTCTTGAAATTCCAGCGGACATGGTGATATGCACAAAGTTTCCTTCTTTTGTACTACAGCATCCGAGAAAAGTGATCTGGCTGTTTCATCAGTTTAGGCAGGTATATGATTGGGCAGGAACTGACCTTGGTTATCAGTGTGATAGTGTTATACAATTAGATGTGCGCGAAAAAATTGTTGCCATAGATAATCAAGCCTTTCAAGAGGCACAGCGATTATTTTCGATATCCTATAATGTAGCAGGGCGTTTGAAAAAATATAACGGTTTTGATTCAGAGGTGCTCTATCCATTTCCACCGGTTCAGGAAGAATTTAGATGTGAAGCGTACGAAGATTATTTTTTGCATGTAGGGAGATTAGAACGGAATAAGAGAGTAGATTTACTGATAGAAGCGATGAAGGAGTCCTCTGTTAAGATGCCGCTTATCATTGTAGGCGAGGGAACTGAAAAAAATGCACTTCAGCAAAAAGTCGCAGAGTATCAACTTGAGGATTGGGTGAAATTTTTAGGATGGGTAGATAGAAAAACATTGCTGGAACTCTATTCAAAAGCGTTTGCAATACTTTTTGCTGCTTATGATGAAGATTTTGGCCTGGTAGTACCTGAAGCTTTTTTCTGCAGGAAAGCGGTCATTGCTACTTCTGATTCTGGCGGCGCTATTGAGATAATGAATAATAATGTACACGGTATGGTATGTGAACCAAATTCCAGTTCTATCGCTGCCTGTATTGAAAAAGCAGTACTCAGCAAAAATAATGTCATAGAAATGGGGAAGAATGGTTATGAAATGATCCATAGCTGGAGCTGGAATAACATTATCGATAAACTCGTATGCAAAAATATTTAAAATATTCTTGCAGGCACAAAGGCACAAAGTAAAAAATGATGGAAAGAATTGCTGAGAAAAAGGAAAAGATCGCACTGTTTACCTGTATGCCGCCCGTACGTTCGGGAATAGTGGCTTATTCAAAACTATTGATAGAGAACTTAAGCGATTTTTATGAGATAGATATTTATTGCGGTACACCACCATTGCAAAAAGCAAAAAATACGTTTCATCATACGCAATTTTTATTCCGGCATCTGAAATTACCCTACGAAGCTATTATTTATCAACTGGGGAATCATGAATCATTTAGTTTTGTATATCCCTATTTAGCACATTATCCTGGAATCACAGTCCTGCATGATATTGTTTTGTATCAATCACGGGCTAAATACCTAATAAATAGTGGAAAGTATAAAGAATACGAGGAAGAGATGCAGTATTGTCATGGATATAGCGGAAAAAAAATGGCACAGGTGTCTTTGCAATATCCAATGCCAGGGTATAGTGCATTTTTATTTACCATGAATAAGCTGGTGATAGAAAAGAGTCTTGTGATTGGGGTGCATACGAAATATTTTCAGGAACAGTTACAATTCGAATATCCCGCCAAGAAGATATTTCAGGTGCCGATGTCTTTAGATATGCCGGCAGTTGAAGATTTAAAAAGAAAGGTCAGGGAGCGGTATACTATTTCTGATAAGACGCTTCTAATAGGTTCAGCAGGATTTGTAGATCAGCATAAAGGTATAGAGAGTATAATTGAAGTAATGAACAGTGTGCAGAAAAAATATAATGTACATTTCATCTGGCTGGGTGAAGACAGGAACAATATGATACAAAAGTCTATAGAGAAGATTGCGAATCCAGAAGTAAGGGAAAAATTAAAAAAAATGTTTACTGTTACCGGGTATTTGCAAGAAGAAGATTTTTTGTCATACCTGCGAGAATTAGATATTTTTATCAATCTCCGTTATCCAACTGCCGGCGAGTTTTCGGGAGTCTTATGGTTAGCACTTCAGTCCGGCAAAGCGACGGTAATGTCTGATTTACCACATCTGTATGAAATTCCTGAAGAATGTGTACTGAGAATCAAGCTCACAAAAGAAACAGAATCACTGGAAGAAGCATTATTATCTTTACTTGAGTATAAAGACCAACGGGAACAATTGGGCAGGAGAGCAAAAGAATACGTTAGTCAAAATTTTACTATTGCAAAGATGGTAAATACATACAGGTACATGATAGATGAAGTTAAGAAAGTACCGCGTGTAACTATTTCGGATGCTCTTTTGCCTCGCCACTGGCAATCATTTACTCTAAGCGGACTACTTGCTTCGCTTTCGTTAGAACAACCGGAAAGCTGGAAAAACATTCTGGAACACCTTGATTTAGGGTAAAAGGAACGGTGGATGTTTTTCTTTTCTTTTATTTGGAACTCTGCCCCTATTATGCGAACCTTGTCCGCAGAATGCTCTGTGTTTCCAGTGGTTCAATTTTTAGTTATTTTTATTGCAGTTGTTGACCGTATTGAAAACCCTTATCGTATGCTTTCAGATTTAATTCTTCAGTCCCAGTAGGCACGGAATCCAAAACCGCTTTTCTGATAGATTCGGGATTGAGAAGATTGGTTCTTGCTGCAAAAAAACCAAGCATTACTATATTCACAATAAGCCTTCGGCCAAGTTCTTCTGCTATACGGGTTGCTGAGATTAAATCTACTTTTGTTTTTGGATTAACTCCCTGCGGATTAACGAGTTCAGCTTCTATAAGCAGGTGACCCTCAGGATTCATTTCAGGATAGAATTTATTGAAAGCATCCTGCGACATAACCATAAGAATATAAGGGCGTGTTACATAGGGATAGAGTATCGGTGTTTCAGAAAGTATGAGTTGCGTACTGCAGGCACTTCCACGAGCTTCTGGACCAAAACTTTGAATCATGGTTGCGTGTTTTTCATCATAAAGCGTGGCTGCTTTTCCTATAATAATTCCCGTTAGAATAACACCTTGTCCCCCCAGCCCTCCAATTTTCAGTTCTGTATCATTCATCACTTGTTCCCTCATAAGGTTTGTATTTATCTTTAAAGATTGATGTGAAATGACTATTCATTCCTTCCATCCAGGTCGGTCTTTCAAGATCTACAAATTTGCCTACAATTATCTGTCCTTTCATTGTAAGATCTAATTCTTTTGTGTCTGCTCCATTTTTGACTACGCTATTTTTTTTATAAAATTGAAACCGTTCAAGAGAACCGCCAAGCTTATTTTTTCTTTCGAAAAGTGTCGGGCATGGTGCGATTACTTCAACAAGCGAAAATCCTTTCTTTTGCAACGCTTCCGTCATTGCTTTTTCAAGTTGTCGTACATGATATACGGTCCATCGGGCAACATATACAGCGCCACAACTTGCAGCAAGATGCGGTAAATTAAACGGCTGTTCATAATTACCATATGGCATGGTCGAAGCTAATGATTTTAACGGCGTAGTAGGAGCAACTTGTCCACCCGTCATTCCATAAATGAAATTGTTGACACAAATCACCGTGATATCCATGTTTCTTCGTGCAGCATGGATAAAATGATTACCGCCAATTGCTATTAAATCTCCATCTCCGGAATATACTACAACATTAAGTTTTGGATTTGCTAATTTTAAACCTGAGGCAAAAGGAATAGCTCTTCCATGGGTGGTATGGAATGAATCAAACTTGAGATATCCTGCCACTCTACCTGTACAACCAATTCCTGACACAATGCTGAGAGTATTATGGTCAATCTTGGCATTTTGTATTGCCCTGATAAAGCAATTGACAGATGTTCCAATACCACATCCTGGACACCAGATATGAGGTATTCTGTCCATTCTTAAATAGTCTTCATAGGGATGATAAATATCATGTGCAACACTCATTTGAGAGCCTCCTTTACTGAAGTTACAATTGTGT
>MFGW01000195.1:4346-15626 GCA_001780385.1 Candidatus Fischerbacteria bacterium RBG_13_37_8
AGCGCCTCCAGCATGTGAAATGAGAATAACATTCTCTGAACAGGTGCATCGCTGAACTTCCAGGTACATCTGACCAAGATTCATTTCTGCAACGGCAAAAAGCTTTCCCTGACTTGCCAGTTCCTTAACGCGTTTTTCGGGAAATGGCCATACTACAATTAATCTGAGTAATCCTGCTTTTATTCCCTGTGCACGGAGCATTTGCACTGCTTTGAGAGCAATCCGGGATGATATTCCATAAGATAAAATAACAATCTCTGCATCATCCGTATAAAGTTCTTCCCATTTTGTTATCTTGTCTGTATTGAGCCTGATTTTATTTACGAGCCTTCTTATCAGTTTATCTTGAGCAATGTGATTCATCACGGGGTATCCTTTTTCATCATGTGTCAACCCAGTAACATGAAAACGATAACCAGTGCCGGCTTTCACCATTTCCGGAATGAGCGTATCTCCGACTGGCTTGAAGGGGAGGAATTGATCCGGCGCAACTGATGTATACGTTCTTGCAACTATTTCTATTTCATCAGCAGGCGGTATTACTACTTTTTCCATCATGTGTCCAACACATTCATCCATCATTACAAATGCAGGTACCCTGTACTGTTCAGCTAAATTAAATGCTAAAATAGTAAGATCGAAACATTCCTGCGGTGAATTGGGAGAAACAGCAATAATTTCATAATCACCATGCGAACCCCATTTTGCTTGCATCATATCAGCCTGACCGGGTAACGTGGGCAATCCGGTTGAAGGACCGCCTCTCTGAACATTAATAAATACGCAAGGTGTTTCCAGTATGCATGCTAATCCAATATGTTCCATCATTAAAGAAAATCCTGGTCCTGAAGTGACGGTCATTGCTTTTGCACCTGCATATACAGCGCCTAAAATTGCAATGGAAGAAGCAATTTCGTCTTCCATTTGAATAAAAACTCCTCCTACCAACGGTATTCTCGCTGCAAATCTCTCTACTACTTCGGTTGATGGTGTTATGGGATAACCAGCAATAAATCTGCATCCTGCGGCTAAGGCTCCTTCACAACAGGCATGATCTCCATCTAAAAAATGCGCTCCTGTTAATACTCCTTTAGGATTTGCTTTCTTCATCTTCATCATCCTTTTTCCCTCCTTTGATTTTTTCACCCCAAATGGCAAACTCGGGACAATACATGCCGCATAAATCACAACCACTGCATTTGTCAAGAAAAACTAATTCCGGAGGATGGTAACCCTTTGCGTTAAACTTCTCCGCTAGCACTAATACTTTCGTTGGGCAAAATTCAATACAAATTTCACATCCTTTGCAATATTCATCCATTACATATACGATTCCTTTGGGTCCTCTGTAAACTTTGATGTTTTTTTCCATTAATTTTGGCATCTCTACCTCGAAAAAGTTAATTTTACTTTTGAAGTTGAGTATTACAATACGCCTTTTTTTTTAAAAAATCAAGTGATAGAGAGTTGTATTATGCAATGAAAATACTTACAATATACACTTCACATTTTGAGAGATTTATGAATGATTTGCAATTCCCGGAAAAAATATTGCTGTCAGCAGGTACTATCCTTTTTTTTGCTATTATGCATTCTGTCATGAATTGCATAGCAAAAAAACGTAATGTTACGCGCTGTCTTAAAAATGCTATCGATGATAAATTGCCTTTTGTCCCGCAACTGGTTTATTTCTATTTCTTTACTTATGTTTTCAATACCGTATGCCTCTTCATTATTATCTACGACCAACCAATGAAAGAATTCCTTACGGTAATTAAAATTTTAATCACTCTTATTATTTCAGGATCTATCTTCTATGTCATATTTCCCGCAATGATTATTAAACCCCGGATAGAAAAACCTGAAGGTATTTCATTAAAATTAGTAGCACTTCACAATAATGGCATTTTGCCGTATAATTCATTTCCAAGCCTGCATGTCGCTTTTAGCGTAATTACGGTATTGCTGGCGTTTCATTTAAATTCATCTTTACGCTATCTCTACCTTGTATTATTATTTCTCATAGCAGGCTCAGCATTACTGACAAAACAACACTATATTATTGATGTAATAGCAGGTTTTATCCTGGCAATTATTCTCTTCGCAATATTTTATTCTATATAGGAGTTGCCCATGCACCTCAAGGGGCACCCAGAAATTATTGTAAATAATAAGAACAAAACTATTTAAAGGGCAGACACGTGGGTCTGCCCCTACAGCAAAGTTCAAGGTTTCCTTGAACTTTGAACTTATTTATGTAGGAGATTGTCATGAAGAAAAAATACGCAGCTATTTTTCTCATAGCTGCTGCAACATTATTACTGGAAGTAACGTTAACGCGAGTATTTTCCGTTATCTTTTTTTCAAACTATGCTTTTCTGATAGTAAGTTCAGCCCTGTTTGGCTACGGAATCAGTGCCGTTTGGTTGTCACTTAGAAAACAAATATCAAATGAATTTGCAGATGCTTTGTTGCAAGCAAGCGGATTCTTCTTCGCCGCAAGTATTATTTTTCTGCTGGTAGTTATTTGCTACCTGCCGTTTGATTTTGAATCAGGAAAATTAAGTGAAAATATTAAATACTTTTTTCTGTATTACCTTGCGGTTATTCTGCCTTTTATATTCTCCGGTGCATTCATTTCTCTCTTGTTTATGCAGCATAGTGAGAAATCAAACACTCTTTATTTCTGGGATTTATTTGGCGCTTCTTTAGGTTCTTTATTAATATTTATATTAATTAAACGGGTAGGAGGCGACGGGCTTTTTTGGATTTGTTGCATTCTTTCATTAAGCGCAATCCTGTTCGTTAGCAAACGAACGGTTGTGCGATTAGCCAGTGTTTTATTGATTGCCATCGTTGGACTGCTTTCTTATTTCTATAATGAACAGTTTGAAATACGGCCTCATATTACCAAACGTATATTCAGCTACTATTATGAAACGAATAAAATCGATTACACGGAATGGAGTTCTCTGACAAGAATTGATGTTGCTAAAAATTATCCCAACTGGATTATATGGATTGATTGCGGTTCTAATCAATCATTTATGCCACATTTAAAAAAAGGTGAAGTAATCAAACAAAAAGCCCCTAAAAATTTTCGTCCATTAATTTATAACCTCCCTTATTATGTTAGAACTGAAGCAAAAACTTTAATAATAGGATTTGGCGGAGGTATGGAATTATCATTTGCCTCGCTCCTCGGTGCTTCTGAGATAGTCGGTGTAGAAATGGATCCAGCAATAATTGATATCGTTCTTAATAGATATAAAGAGGAAACGGGAGTTATATTCCAGGATAAAAAATTCAGGATTCATAATGATGAAGGAAGAAGTTTTCTGAAAGCATCAAAAGAAAAATTCGATATTATTCAACAGGTTCATAATGCAACACCTATTGCTGTTGCATCAGGAGCTTTAAATATCTCCGAAACATTTTTAATGACGACCGAGGCGTTTAGTGATTATCTGGATAAACTAACGGATAATGGCATGTTGTCGCTCTACAGGGATGGCGTGGAACGAATTTTTCCCCTTGCCCTGGAAGTGTTATCCAAACGTGGAAGTCATTATCCCTATAAGCATATCGCAGTTGTCTCAATAGTGGACTACCCAGGTATCGCCGATTTGTTCATGATGAAAAAAACACCCTTCACCCATGAAGAAATTGAAACGATAAAAAAACTTTGCAAAAGATTTAAGTGGAATATTTTTTATTTGCCTGATGAACCTAATAAATACAAGCATTTTGTACCTTTTTTAACCCTGGCAAGCATCAGGGAAGTTCAAAAAAAATCGGGCGTTTACCTTGATCCTCCAACTGATTCTAAACCTTTTTTTAAACGATGGCTTCCCTTATGGTCTTCCACAATAAAAGATCCTTCCTATTTTGCTCCGGAAGCAGTAAAAATGATTGAAGCAACCTCGAAGAAAATTAAATATATTTTTCTGATCATTTTAATTGAAGGAGCAATAATGGCGGTATTTTTCATTTTTATTCCGTTGATGAAATTTACAAAATTTCGCATGCTTGTCAATAATAAATCTGTTCTTGGCTATTTTGCCGGCTTGGGATTAGGCTTTATTTTGCTTGAAATTGTCTATATGCAAAAATTTATTCTGTATCTTGGACATCCCAGTTATTCAATAACATTCATTCTATTTTCCCTGCTTCTTTCTGCCGGTGCAGGAAGTTTTCTGTCAGGTTATTTTGCGGAAAAGCATGGATTCCGCAAAATACTGAGAATAGCATTTCCTGCAATAATAATCATTATTTTATTATCGACGATGCTGTTGGGTGTTCTCATGGAACATACCATACAATTTCCTTCCATGGTAAAATTCTGCATATCGTTTTTGTTTATATGCGTGTTGGGATTATTTCTTGGAATGCCGTTTCCTGCCGGAGTACATCTTGTAGGATTGAAGGAGAAATCACTTGTTGCATGGGCATGGGGGATAAATTCTTATGCAACAGTTTTAGGTTCAGTATTTGCCTTGATACTGGCAATTACGTTTAATTTTCATGTTGTTATGATTGTGGCTGCTCTTTGTTATTGTATGTCATTTCTTGTTTCGTCCCGCTTATCGCGTATGGAATCGCCATAAAAAATAGCGTCACCATAAAGATCTCGGAATCACCAAAATTATATTCAAAAAGCCCGGAAATTAAAAACGCTACGATTACTGCAATTGCACCGCCAATCAGGTCAGGGTATAGTTGTTTCTTTTTATAAAATAGCACCATGGCATCATAAAACCATTTAATATACAGGCTAAGCCAGACAAGCAGACCGATCAATCCTTTATCAACTGTTATTTGCAGTATATTATTGTGAAGATGCGGAATATTCCAATTTTTATCGATTCCTTCTGCAACGTAGTGTTGAAGATTTTCCCGCAACGTACCGGGTCCAATTCCAAGTAGAGGATGAGCTTTTATAATATTTACGGCAATAATTGCCATGTAAATGCGCTCTTTGTTGGTCGTGTCTTTTGTACTGAAAATACTGCGGAATCGATTTGATATCTTCTCAGGCATAAATGGATATGAAATGATGCCAAACAAAAGTAGAAGAATCAATACAATGAGCACAAGCTTCCTTGAATGAAGAAACGTTAAGGCAAGGATGCCAAAAAATAATCCTACCCAACTACTCCTGGTTAGCGTTAATATGATTATATAAAAAAAGAGCAAAGCAGAAAAAAGATAAAGCCATTGATATTTGTTCGATTCTCCTTTACTATATCCGGGAGAAGACTCCTCAGAATTTTCAAAAACTTCGTGTCTTTGTGCCTCTGTGTCTTTGTGCCCAGCCGAAGATATTTGAAATTTCAAATATCTTCGGCTGGCTTCTTTCCAGATTAATTTCGCAAGTAAAATGAGAAGAATCATCATCATAAAACTTGAAAACGTCATCCAGCTTGAGATAAAACCATGAAGTCTTTTTTCTAAACCGCCTTCCCCAAGAAAGAAGTGCCGGAAAAGTGCATAAAAACAATTAATAACGCCGCCAGCAATAAAAAAATTAAAGTAGAGACGTACCCTTTCCGGATTGGTCAGCGCTTGAACACCAAAGAAAAATATCAAACAGAGAAAAATATGTTTTGCATGGGAGATACTGGTTACAGGATCTAACGAAAAAATAATTGCCAGGATGCTTACTATTACGTATACGGCAATAAAGAGATCAAGGGGACTTCTTCTTATTTTGAACATGTCAGGTTTTTTGATGATACCATAGATCCATAAGAACGCTACCAGTGAAAGGATAATCTGGGAAAAAGCGATAGAAAAACTGCAGGCAAGAAAATATAATGCAAGAAGATAATGAATCTTCAGGAAGGAAAAAAATTTATATTCAATTAAGTCTTCAGTGTTATTGTGCATTGTCGTCAATAACAGCTTCATCAATAAGCATGACCGGTATATCATCGCGGACAGGGTATTTTCTGTAACATTTATCACAAATGAGCCATGCATTATCATTACTTAAACGGACTCCTTCTTTACATAAAGGACATGCCAGGATATCAAGGAGTTCTTTATCTATCATTACTCATAACCTCCGTATTAGTAACTAAATTCACGTTATTGTATCATGTTATCTTTGAAAAGCATAGAGAATGAGTGGAATATGTCCTTTGTAAACAAGTTCAAGGTTCAACGTTCAAAGTTCAAGGTTTCCTTGAACTTTGCCGTAGGGGCAGACTTATGCGTCTGCCTTTTTTAAAAATACCATTCAGAATATTTACTCTCATCTCTGGGTGTCCTGCAAGGGGAATGAGAGAATCTTTTATGAATAATGATCAATGGACAATGGTCAGGAGGGGCGAACATAAGGTCCGCCCTTAGTTATTTTCGAAAAGCGGTAATGTGTTGTGAAGAACGCATTTTAAATTTTTGCTAATTAAGCTACAATAGATAGTGTTCTTGGCAAACATTCTATAGCGCATTGTCATTATGAGCTTTGCGAAGCAAAGCAGAATGATCCCTGACGGCGCAAAAAGAAGCATGAAAGTTAGGGATTATTATGTTCCGCAGGCGCGGAACTCATAATGACAAAAGGAGCTAATGCAGTGGATAAAAAGAATGCAGTGAAGAAATTAAAACATCTGATTGAACAAATTAACTACCATAACTATAGGTATTACGTGCTCGATGATCCGATTATATCAGACTATGAATATGATCAATTAATGAATGAATTGATGGAAATGGAAACTGCGTTTCCTGAGCTTGCGACGGAGGATTCGCCAACCAAAAGGGTGGGAGCACCACCGCTGGATGAATTTAAAAAAGTGAAGCATCTGGTCCCCATGATAAGTCTTGCTGATGCTTTCGATAAGGATGAAGCATTGGAATTTGATGAAAGAATTGCAAGAATGCTCGGTTCAAACGAAGATAGGGTATATTGCGCAGAACCTAAAATAGATGGATTATCAGCAGCATTGCTTTATGAAAATGGAAAATTAATCCGTGGAGCAACTCGCGGTGACGGCACAGAAGGTGAAGAGGTAACAGTAAATATCAGGACAATTAAAATGGTTCCATTGCGATTATTAAATAAGACACAATATTCTTTACCCTTGCGTTTTGAAGCAAGAGGCGAAGTCTACATGACAAAAAATGATTTTAAGAATCTTAACGAGATACGTCAAAACAATGGCGAACCTTTGTTTGCAAATCCGAGAAATGCCGCCGCTGGTTCAATAAGACAATTAGATTCACAAATAACAGCATCAAGAAAATTAAAAATGTTTTTTTGGGGAGCAGGTGCATTAGAAAAAACTGAAATGAAAAGTCAGTGGAAACTATTGCAGGCATTGAAAGCGTGGGGATTTAGAATTAATCCATTGATAAAATTATGCCGGAATATTCATGAAGTACTTGATTATTATGAACATATAATGGAACAAAGAGATGATCTTGATTATGAAATAGATGGCATTGTAGTAAAAGTGAATTCACTACTTTTACAGGATGAATTAGGAAATACCACGAGAGCGCCTCGTTGGGCAATTGCTTATAAGTTTCCTGCACGCCAGGTCACTACGAAGATAAATGATATTATTATTCAGGTAGGGCGCACCGGCACGCTTACCCCGGTAGCGGTTCTGGAACCGGTAGCAATAGGTGGAGTAACAGTTAGCAGGGCGACCTTGCATAATATGGATGAAATTGAAAGAAAGGATATCAGAATAGGTGATTGCGTGCTTGTTGAACGTGCAGGCGATGTCATTCCTGAAGTTGTGAAATCGATAGCTGAAAAGAGAACAGGTAACGAACAAGTATTTGTCATGCCGGAACAATGTCCTGTATGTTCTGCCGCTGTTATTAAGGAAGGAGCGGTACATCGATGCACAAATATTTCCTGCCCGGCTCAGGTGAAAGAAAGCATACTGCATTTTGTGCAACGCTCCGCTATGAACATCGATGGCCTCGGTGAAAAAATTGTAGAACAATTTCTGAAGAATGCTATTATCAAAGATGTGGCGGATATTTATTCGATCAAGAAAGATGACATTGTCAAACTGGAAAGATTTGCAGAAAAATCTGCAACCAATATCATAGCGGCAATTGAAGCGAGCAAAAAACCACCGCTTGAAAAATTTCTTTTTGCACTGGGTATCCGGCAGGTAGGTATACATATGGCAAGAGTACTTGCGCGGCAATTTGGCTCGCTTGAAAAACTGCAGACAGCAAACGAAGAAAAACTTCTCGGTATTAAAGAAATAGGTACGGAAACAGCCAAAGCGATTAAAGCATTTTTCAGGGAAGAAAAGAATGAGAATGTCATAAAAAAACTTCTTGATTCAGGCATAGAGATCAGAGAAGAAAAACGTGAACGAGAACCGAGTATTCTTTCCGGGAAAATATTCGTTTTTACTGGTACCCTTGAAACATTGAGCAGGCAAGAAGCCCAGGAGATGGTTGAAAACCTGGGTGCAAAAGCAAGCTTAAGTGTCAGTAAACAAACAACCTATGTAGTAGCTGGTAAAGATGCCGGCTCAAAATTAGAAAAAGCAAAAACATTAGGAGTAACCATATTAAGCGAGAAGGAATTTCTCACTTTAATTGGGAAGTAAAAACAATTAAGAGCGAACAAAGATGAGTGTCGTTAAACAATATCTATTGCAAGAAGTACAGAAGGGAAGTTTTCCTGGATTTACCTATTTAATAGGGCATCGAAACAGCATTCTGGAACAGGGATACGGTGGGTTTAAAAGCATAACACCCGTTAAGGAAAAGATGTCGAAAAATGTCATTTATGATGTTGCCTCACTTACGAAACCACTGGTAACAGCAGCCATTTTTATAAAACTCTGCGAAGAAAAAATTGTACGGATTAACAATACGATAGAAACATACCTGCCGGTAATGAAAAAAATCAGCAGCGGCGCTATCACACCTGCGGATTTATTAACGCATTCATCCGGAATAACTGCCTGGCACCCAATGTATGTTTATGGCAGCAGTATTGAAGAATACATGGATGCAATAGCAGGAATGAACCTTGAATATGCTGCGCGAAAGGATGTCAAGTATAGCTGCATTGGATATATTATACTGGCAGGAATTATTCACAAAGTAACGGGAAAATATGTAGAAACATTATTTAAAGAACTTGTAACAGATAAATTGAACTTGAAAAACACCTTTCTCTATTGCCGGAAAGATAATCTCCAGAAAATCGCTCCCACCGAACAGGGAAGTGAATATGAAAAGATGCTTGTTCAAAACATGGGAAAACAATTTAACAGGTGGCGGAATTATATGATGCGAGGAGAGGTGCATGATTGCAATTCCTATTATGCGAACGGTCAAACGGGGAATTCCGGCTTGTTTAGTACCGCCACAGAATTGTTTGCATTGACCCAATTATTTCTTGAGGAAGGATTATTGTTTTCCCAACAGTCGCTAAAGTTATTTTATGAGAATAAAACACAGTTTAGTGAAGAACACTGGAGTTTAGGCTGGAAATTGATTACCAGCAAAGATTCAACAGGAAAACCACTGTCAGGCAAAGCTGTCGGACACTCAGGATTTACCGGCACAAGTCTCTGGATTGAACCGGAACAAAAAAATGTTTATATTTTATTGACAAATAGAATACATCCTCGCGTAACGAATGTTGACATGAATCAGATAAGACGCAATTTTCATCGACTTTGCAGTCAGGCTAAGTACCTTCAAGATTGAAAACAAAATTATTACCTGAAGGACGGTATTATGAATAAAGAAGAAAACATTGAAAGAATAGTAATTGCAATGATTTGCGTAACATTTTGCGCTATCCTCATTGCACTTTTTAAAGGCTCTGCCGTTACCTATTTGAAAGAAGGTATGCAAATACCATCATTTTCTATCTACAGTCTTGGTGGAAAAGAATTCAGCAAGGAAAATTTCAAAGGTAAGGTAGTATTAATTAATTTTTGGGCTTCATGGTGTAAGCCTTGTATAGAAGAATTTCCCCTGCTTATACGTCTCCGGAATAAATTTTCTGCCGATAAAATGGAAATGCTGCTCGTAAATATTGGAGAAAACAATGAGGAAATAAGAAAATTTTTGCAGGACAATAAGTTTGATATACCTGTTTACAGAGATCCAAGAGCACAAATGTCTAAACAATTTGGCACATTTAAATATCCGGAAACTTATATTGTAGACAAAAACGGCGTACTAAGAAAAAAAGTTATCGGACAGCTTAACTGGGTCGAAGATGATATACTACCTTTCATGGAAGGATTGTTAAAAGAAAAATGATTAAATTGTCATTTCGTCTCTTCATAGTAAAATTCTTGCATTTTCGGCAAGAAAAAATTGTTCAAGGTTCAAGGTTCAAAGTTCAAGGTTCGTGGAAACTTCGCATTATTAATCATTTTGGATTCCGACTTGTTCGGGATAGGATCTATTAAAAAAAGCAGGCGGAGAGAAATTATGTATGCTGTCGAAGATACTATCGTGGCTGTTGCTTCGGGAAATCAAAAAGCTCCTATTGGAATAATTAGAATAAGCGGAGACAAAACGCTTTCAATTCTAAAGACTATTTTTCACTCCAAAACCGATCAAATAATTCCCGAGAGACAGATGAAAGAAGGATGGGTAGTAGAACCTGTTTCAAAAAGGAACCTTGATGAAGCACTTATTGTATTTTATAAAGGACCCAGGTCATACACACGGGAGGATATGGCGGAGTTATTTACACATGGAAATCCTTTTATTATGAATGAAATAGTTGCTGTTTGCCTTCAACAGGGAGCACGTCTTGCAGAAGCCGGTGAATTCACCTACAGGGCGTTTGTAAAAGGACGAATTGACCTTGTGCAGGCGGAAGCAATACATGAATTGATCGAGGCTGAATCTCTCTATGGAGCAAGAGAAGCCTTGAAGAAGATGGAAGGACGATTCAGCAGGTGGCTCAGTGAAATTAAACATGAATTATTGCAGGTGATTGCTGATATAGAGGCAGATATTAATTTTGCCGATACAGATCAGATGGAACAACCAGCTGATTATCAAAATCAGCTCAAGAATGTAAGTGCGCAATTGAGAAATGTAGTGCAAAATTATCGTCAAAGGCGGCATATTTCGGAAGGCATTAAAGTAGCTATTTTAGGTAAACCCAACGTAGGAAAATCGAGTTTATTTAATGCGCTATTGGAAAAGGAGCGTTCGATAATTACGAGAATAGCAGGAACCACACGGGATTACATATCAGAGAGGATATATATTGAGGGATTGCCAGTCACGCTTTATGATACGGCAGGAATACGAGAG
>MFGW01000195.1:15638-18635 GCA_001780385.1 Candidatus Fischerbacteria bacterium RBG_13_37_8
ATAGAGAAAGCCGGTATACAAAAAACGGAGAATATTATTGATACGGCTGATACACTAATCATGGTAGGTGATTTTTCACGGAAGTGGGACAGTCGGGATGAATTAATAATCAGGCGCTGGAAGAAAAAGATATTTTTGATCGTGATAAACAAGAAGGATTTACCGAGGCGGATTGGCAAAGAGGTATTGTTGCAGTTGTCTCATGAAAGAAAGATAGCATTATGTACTACATCTTTAATAAAAGGAAACGGGGCGGTAGAAGTGAGACAGAAATTGCATGAGATGGTAAATGGATTAATTGAGCAGTACCACGAGGAAGATTTTCAAGTAAACATGAGGCAGTATGATATAGTAAAGCGCGCGTATCATGAAATACAGAAAAGCAGAAGAGTGTTGCAGCAAGGAATTTCGCTGGAGTATGCGGTGGTACATTTGGAGGATGCAAGGAAGTTGCTGGACAGGCTAACGGGGGAAAGCACGACTGAAGATATACTGGACATCATATTTTCAAAATTCTGCATAGGCAAATAAAAATGGATACATATGAAATAATAGTAATTGGAGGCGGACATGCGGGATGTGAAGCAGCACACGTGGCAGGCACGATGGGATTGGCGACAGTGCTGGTTACGATGAGAAGAGATGCTATTGCACGAATGTCATGCAATCCATCGATAGGAGGGATAGGAAAGAGTCAGATAGTACGGGATCTGGATGCTATGGGAGGAATTATGTCACATGTTGCTGATGAGACAGGCATTCAATTCAGGTTGCTAAACAAGAAGAAAGGTCCTTCCGTGTGGTCGCCACGATGTCAATCAGATAAGGAATTATACGCACGTCTCATGCAGCAGAAAATTAGCAAGAATGCAAATATAGAGATCGTTGAAGGAGAAATGACAGAAATAATAGTGCGTGACGAAAAAGTAAGGGGCATTAAGCTAAAAGATGGGCGCATACTTCATGGGAAAGCGGTGATAGTTGCAACAGGCACATTTTTAAATGGCTTGATGCATATAGGAATGCAGTCATATACGGGAGGAAGAGTGGGAGAAGAAGCAAGTGCAGGAGCAGCGGCATCTTTGAAGGAATTGGGTTTTCAAATGGGAAGATTGAAAACAGGAACATCGCCGCGATTGAAAAGAAGCAGCATAGATTACGGAAAAATGGAAATCCAGGAAGGAGATAAGGAACCGGTATTTTTCAGTTATGACACAAAGGAAGTGAATTTGCCGCAGGAAGTATGTTATATAACGTACACAACTGAAGAGACACACAGGATAATACGAAACAATTTAAGTCAATCACCCCTCTACGGCGGAATAATAAAAGGAATAGGACCGAGATATTGCCCGTCTATCGAAGATAAGGTTGTGAGGTTTGCGGATAAACAGAGGCACCAGCTTTTCATAGAACCGGAAGGACTGGCAAGTGAAACGATATACGTGAATGGACTTTCGACCAGTTTGCCGATGGAGATTCAGCAGGAGATAGTGGCAAGCATAAAGGGATTGGCAAGTGCGGAGATTATAAAACCTGGATATGCAATTGAGTATGATTATGTCGATCCAACTGAATTGCAGGACACGCTGGAGACAAGGAAAGTGGGGGGATTATATATGGCGGGACAGATAAATGGGACAACCGGGTATGAAGAAGCTGCCGGTCTTGGATTTATTGCAGCAATAAATGCTGCCAATAGCATAAAAGGAGAACGCAGTTTTAAATTGCCGCGATGGGAATCCTATATAGGAGTGATGATACACGATTTAACGCGCAAGGGTGTGCGTGAACCCTACAGGATGTTTACATCGAGGGCGGAGTACCGGTTATTGCTCAGGATTGATAATGCAGATTTACGATTGACTGAGTACGGGCATAAGTTAGGATTGGTGGACAAGAAGCGTTATGCGGCATACTGTGAGCGGAAAGAGAAGATAGAAAAAGCAGTTGCTTATATAAAGGGGACGTCGATAGCGAGGACAGAATGGGGAAAGGAACATGATGAATTGAAACATATGAATTTGGAGAAAGTAATAAAGAGACCGGATATTAAACTAAGAGAAATAGCGGGCAGGGAAAAGGAAGGCGTATTAAGCGAGCTGAGTAAGGGAGAGACAGAATCACTTGAGATGCTGATCAAATATGAAGGGTATATCAGCAGGATGCTGCAGGAGGTTGAACAATATAAGCGGTGGAATGAATTTTATTTACCGCATGAATTTGATTACAGCAGCATAAGCGGTTTGCGGAGGGAGATCATAGAAAAGATAGAGCGGCACAAGCCGGAGACATTGGCGGAAGCGATGATGATAGAGGGCATAACACCGAGTGCCTGTGCGATAATCTATATTTATTTTACGAAAGGAGGGAGAAAAAAGGGGAGCAGGAAGAAGGAATGATGACAGGGAAAGAGAGGCGAAATAAAAAGGAACACATGATCAAGGAATATATCCGGATAGTAATGGACACAGGGAGAAAGGCGGGCGTAACGGGTTACAGGAACCAGGAAGAGATTGAGAAGTACCTGATAGGAATAAACAAGGAAGCGGTCGGGGCGATGAATTTAGAGGGTGAGGGAGCAGATGTCGGGAGCGGGAATGGTTCACTGGCAGTTGTGGTGAAGTGGTACTATCCTGAAAAACGAGTGTACTGCGTGGAACGGAACCGAAGGAAGGCAGCGTTTATCAGGCAGGCAATGCACCGGCTGAAGATAGAGGGAGTTGAGGTAATAGCAGCAGATTTGCATGAGATAAGAGGTGGTCATCGCTGGGATTGGGTTATTTTGAGAGAAGTGAGACTTGATGAAAAACTGATGGTGGATATAGAAAGCTGCTTAAACGAGGAGGGCAGAATATACTGGATAACCTCGATGGCGAAAGCAGAGGAACTACGGCAAAAACTGGGGACGGAGACGAAGATCCTTAAAGTGTTACAGGAAGGATACTGCCTCGTGAGACGGTAATGTTTCATGTGAAACATTAAGGGGGAATAGGG
>MFGW01000195.1:18655-19916 GCA_001780385.1 Candidatus Fischerbacteria bacterium RBG_13_37_8
GACTGGGGAGTGGGGACTGGGGAATAGGGGACCCAGAAAGAATTTTCTACTCATTATTTTAAACTGAAAGTATTCTGAATGACAGAACCATGTTGTTCACTAGAATGCTGAAAATATACTCTTAAAAAGCACAACGCTGATTTTTTTATTCTATTTTTTTCGCGATTTAGGACAGAAAGTTCTTTACGGGTCCCCATTCCCCAGTCCCTATTCCCCAGTCCCCAATCCCCAGTCCCCAATCCCCATTCCCCAGTCCCTATTCCCCAGTCCCCAATCCCCAATCCCCAGTCCCTAGTCCCCAATCCCTAGTCCCCAGTCCCTATTCCCCATTCCGGGGTATTGATAGAATTGATAAATTATGCTATATAGAAGGATGAAGCTATTAAAAACGGAACAGGAATTGAATAAGAAATGGGAAAAGTAGTATGTATCGCTAATCAAAAAGGTGGAGTAGGAAAAACTACCACGATTATTAATCTCGCTGCTTCCATGGCAGCAGCAGAACGTAAAGTCCTTGTCATAGACATGGATCCGCAAGCCAATGCTACCAGCGGACTGGGTATACCTCGAAATACCAGGAATAGTATTTACAGGGCATTAATTTCGATGAAACCACTGGTGGAATTGTTTGTCTCTACAGAACTGGAAACATTGAAAATAGTACCTTCAAATAAAGATTTAATCGGGGCAGAATTGGAATTGATAGAATTTAAAAACTGGCAATTGAGACTCAGAGATTTAATAGAACCAATTAAAAATTATTTCGAATTTATCCTCGTTGATTGTCCACCATCACTGGGTGTGCTAACGCTCAACGCTCTAGTTGCTTCTGATGCGGTACTCGTGCCAATGCAATGTGAATACTTTTCACTTGAGGGTGTCTCAGATTTGCTGGATACAATAAGGAGAATTCGTGCTAATTATAATAACAGGCTTGAAATTATGGGAGTTCTCCTTACCATGTATGATGATAGAACAAACCTGGCACGTCAGGTAAGAGAAAATATCAATACGCATTTTAAGGATCTCGTGCTTAAAACAGTAATACCTAGAAATATTAAATTGGGCGAATGTCCCAGCTTCGGTAAACCTATCTTGCTCTATGATATTAAATCGAAAGGGGCTGAAGCTTATTTAAATTTAGCAAAGGAAATATTGCGAAATGAAAAGAAAAGTACTCGGTAAAGGATTAGAAGCATTATTGCCGGAAAGAATTGAAAAGCTTTCACAGGCTGTCGTTGAAATTCCGATTGATGAAATC